>JALOPN010000265.1 GCA_025453875.1 Gemmatimonadaceae bacterium
GTTGGGGAGCCCCGGCGTGAGCGTGAAGCCGGCCCCGCGGTTGTGCAACGCGAAGCCGGTGCCGGGCACGACGACGCCCGACCCGAAGTAGTCGTAGATCGAATTGATGAACGACACCATGTTACCCTCGGCGTCCGCGGTCGCGAGATAGACCGTCTCGCTGCGCGTGCGCGCGGTGCCGGGATTCACG
Organism: Gemmatimonadaceae bacterium; assembly: GCA_025453875.1. Lineage (GTDB taxonomy): Bacteria > Gemmatimonadota > Gemmatimonadetes > Gemmatimonadales > Gemmatimonadaceae > JAABRT01. The sequence goes on from JALOPN010000265.1 coordinate 191, forward strand.
CGCTCCATCGCGCGCGTCGGGACGAGCCGCGCGCGCCGCGCCGCGATGAACGCATCGTCGAGCAGCGACTCGGCCGGTACGTCGAGATGATCGGCGTCGCCCACGAAACGATCGAGGTCGGCGTACGCGAGCTTCTTCGCCTCGATGAGGTGGTGCAGATACCGCGCCGAGTTGTGCCCCATGGCCGCCAGATCGTACGGCTCGAGGATACGCAGCATCTCGAGCGCGGCGATCCCCTGGTTGTTGGGCGGCAACTCCCACACGCGATAACCGCGGAACGTCACCGAGATCGGCGTCACCCACGTGGGCGTGTTCGCGCGCAGGTCATCGAGCGTGAGAAACCCGCCGAGGCGCTCGACATGCGAAACCAGGCGCTGGCCGAGCGCGCCGCCGTAGAAGTGCGCGATCCCGCTGTCGGCGATCGCCTGCATGGTGCGCGCGAGATCGGGATTGCTGAACCATTCGCCCGCGCGCGGAGCGCGCCCGCCTGGGAGATACGTCGCGGCCGCGGCCGAGTCGCGCCGCAGGAAGTCGGTCTGCTCCGCCCACTGCGCGGCGATGATGGGTGTGACGGGAAATCCGTGACGCGCATACGCAATCGCCGGCGCGAGCGCGTCGCGCAGGGTGCGGCGTCCGTGTGTGCGCAGCAACAGGTCCCAACCGGCGAGTGCGCCGGGCACGGTGACCGACATCGCGCCCTGCTGCGAGCCGGCGCGAAAGCCGCGCGCAACGAGCGTATCGCGCACCATGCGCGACCCGGCGCGTCCGCTCGCGTTGATGGCGACGAGCTTCTGTTCCTTCGCGAGCCACACGATGGCGAACATGTCGCCACCGATGCCCGTCATATGCGGCTCGGTCACACCGAGCACAGCCGCCGCGGCCACGGCGGCGTCGACGGCGTTGCCACCCGTGCGCAGCACCTCGAGCGCGGCGGCCGAGGCGAGCGGCTGGCTCGTGGCCACCATCCCTTGCGGTGCATAGACGGTGGAGCGACCAGCGAGCGTGGTGGGGCGCTGGGCCGTGAGCGGCACGGCGCACACCGCGAGGACAGGCAGCGCGCCTGACATGAGCGAACGGAACACGAAGACTCCGTGGAGGCCGGAAAACAACGAGCGATGCTTCGGGGAAATGTGGCGCGGGTGGGCCGGCCGGCGCCACGACGCACCTTGCGGCAGGCGCCGGCGCGTGGAGATTTCGCCGCATGGCGGCCCTTCCGGATCTCTTCGATGCCAGCGAGGTCGCGCGTACCATCGCGCGCCTTCGCACGCTCGACGCCGCGCGCGCACCGCTCTGGGGGCGCATGACGGTGGCGCAGATGCTCGCGCACTGCTGCGTGGCCTACGAGATGGTGTACACCACGACGCATCCGCGTCCCAATCCGCTCATGCGCTGGGTGCTGCGCGCGTTCGTGAAGCAGGGCGTGGTGGGGCCGAAGCCGTATCCGAAGAGTTCGCCGACGGCGCCGGCCTTTCGCATCACCGACCAGCGCGAGTTCGAGGCCGAGCGGGCGCGACTCATCGCCTACGTGGAGCGCGTCGCGCGCGACGGCCGCGCGGCGTTCGAGGGACGTGAGTCGCTGTCCTTCGGTCCGCTCACGGCGGCGGAGTGGAATACGCTGTTCGCCAAGCACCTCGACCATCACCTGCGGCAGTTCGGGGCCTGAGCGACGTGTCGGTCCATCAGACCGCACCCGAGCCGTCTGCGCGCGCGGCGCTGGCGCTTTTCACGCACGAGGAAGCCCGCGTCATCTGGGCGCGTGCAGCGCAACTGCAGGCCGAAGCGGACGACGCCGAGCGGCGCGCGACCGTCGTGGGTACCATCGCGCCCGCGACGGCACCAGCGGCACTCACCGTCATGGCGCCTGCGGGCATGTACTTCGGCCGCGAGCTGGTCTCGGCCGCCCAGGCAGCGGGCATTCACCCCGCTCATCTGGCCGTCGCGCTCGCCGAGCACGAGGCGGCGGCGCATGAGACGTGGCTTGAGCCCAACGAGGCGCAGCGAGCCCGATTCGTGCGCGAACTCGGGAGCGACGCGGGCAGCGTGCGCGCAGTCGCGTTCATTCCGGGCACGCGTGACACCGTCATGGCACAGCTGCGCGACGCGTTCGGACGTGCGCCATGGAACCTCACGTTCGAGGGCAGCGTGGGCGTGGCGTCCGCGGCGGGCGAAGTACTGCGCTTTCGGGTGCCGCCCTGGCTTGTGGAGACCTCGGAGGGCAAGCTGGACAAGTCGCTGGCCACCAATGGGTTCGTCTACAACGCGAACCGCATCGGCGTGCAGACGTTGCATGTGCTGCTCGAAGCGCAAGGCACACCCGATCAGCCGGCCTACGAGGTCACGGTGACCGGCGACCTGCGTCTTGGCCAACACCTCAACACCGACTTCATCCGCATGTTCCGCGTGCTGATGCCGGTGCTGTTCGGCGTGACCGGTGGGGTGCTGTCGGGATTTGACGGCGGGGTGGCGTCACTGCTCTCCGGCATGACCGCGTTGGGTGCTGCGGCGGGCGCCACCGCCGGCGTGCTCTTCACGGCGATGCTCCGCCGCCTGATGCGCTGGGAGCACCGCACGGCGATGCGGGTGCTCGAGCGCGGCATGAACAGCATGCTGCGCGCCATCGGGCGGCCGGTGCTACCTGATCACGCGCGCGGCGAACGCGCGCAGCCCGCCGAGCCGCCTTCACTCGACTGAGGGATTCACTCCGCAGCCACCTCGTTGACGTCGCGCGACCGAGGCGCAACGTCGACCGTTCCAGCGGCCCGCATCCTTGCCTCAGTCCGACTCGGACTCCAGCAGCGCCAGCGCTTGATCAACGTCGTCGGCCGGTACGAACAGCTGCACACCGTTTGCGGTAATGCCGGCGAACCCATGCCCGAAGATGCCGACCTCCGGGCCCTTCCGGAGCACCGGGATCTCGTGCGCGCGCAACACCGCTTCCGCGAGATCGGCTTCGTAGCTCGCGCCGAAGTTCGCGATGCACTGCCAGGTTGGGGACGACGTCATGCGAGACCTCCG
>JALOPN010000266.1 GCA_025453875.1 Gemmatimonadaceae bacterium
CGGCCACGACAATGGCGACGGTCCGTGCCGTCTGCTTGCGAGGAGGTCGTGCGATATCCATGTTCGAATGTCAGCAGAGGGTCGGCGCGCTCAGTCGTAGCGCAGCGCCTGCATCGGATCCACCTGCGCGGCGCGACGCGCCGGCAGGTAGCCTGCCACGAGCGCCACCACCGCCAGCAGCACGACGCTGAGTGCGAACACGAGCGGATCGTGCCCTTCGAGTCCGAACAGCAGTGAACGCGCGGCGCGACCGAGGGCGAGCGCGACGCCAACGCCGAGTACCGCACCGAAGGCGGTCATGAGGGTGACCTGTCGCATGACCAGGCGCCGCACGGCAGCGGCATCGGCCCCGAGCGCCATCCGAACACCGATTTCGCGCGTGCGCTGCGCGACGGAGTATGCCAGCACACCGTACAGCCCCACGGCCGCGAGCAACGTGGCCAGCACGGCGAACGCCGCCGACAGGATCGAGATCATCCGATCGAGAAACACGTTCTCACGGATCTGCTGCGTCATCGTGCGCAACTCTTCCACCGGGACCGTGGGATCGATTCGCGTCACCGCGTCGCGAATGGTCGCCAACAGCTGCTCTGGCGGCAGCGATCCCTTCACGTAGAAGTACAATGCGCTGTGGCGCGTCGATTGTCGCCAGGGCGTGTAGAAGAGCGGCGGGACCGAGTCCTTCACCGAGCTGTATTTGATGTCCGGGATGAGTCCGATGATCTGTGTGTCGAGCGAATCGCCCTGCCCCATGAACTTGCCGACCACATCCGGCCCGAGATTGAACTTGCGGGCGAACGCCTCATTCACGATGGCCACGCGCTGCGCACCCGCCACGTCGCTCGGGCTGAAGTCACGCCCCTGCCGCAGCGCCACGCCGAGCGTTCTGAAGTAGCCGGCACTGACACTGTTGAACCGCGCATTGTCATCGACATCGGGGCCGTCGGCGAACCCTTGCACCACCACGTCGGTCCCCCAGTTGCTGCCGGCGAGCAGCGGCACCACCGACGAGGTGACCGCCGAGACGCCCGCGATGTTCGACAACTCGTCCTCGACACGCGCGAAGTACACGCCGGCGCGCGTGGTGTCGTAGCCGGCGCGACTCGGCGCCAACGCGAAGGTCGCGAACGGCGTGACGTCCATGCCGAGTTCGACGCGCGAGACGTTGAGCAGACTCTTCAGGAACAGGCCGGCCGAGACCAGCAACGCCATCGACAGCGTGATCTGCACCGTCACAAGGGCGGCGCGAAAGCGGGTCGCGGCCTTGCCACCCGTGAGCTGCCCGGCACCCGCCCGAATGACGCCAATGAGATCATCGCGCGTGCTGTGCAGCGCCGGAAACAACCCGAACAGCACGCCGGTCCCGATAGAGAGACCCGCCGTGAACCACACCACCGACGGCTGCAACGCAAAGCGTAGCGAATCACTCGCATCGGCCGGCATGAGTGAGCCGATGAACGTGAGCGTCCACTGCGCGACCACGAGACTGACCATGCCCCCCAGCAGCGCCAGCAGCACCGACTCCGTGAGCAGCAGGCTGAGCAGATGGCGCCGCGTGGCGCCCAACGCCAACCGGACACCCATTTCGGCCGCGCGACCCGCCCCGCGGGCGAGCAGCAGATTCGCGATGTTCGCGCAGGCAATGAGCAGCACGACGCCCGTCACTCCGAACAGCATGAAGAGCGGTGTCCTCGCTTCGGCGTGCGTCGAGCTCTGCCCCTGTGGACCGGCCTCGACGGTCAGCACTTTCTCCCGAAAGCGCTGCAACGTCTGGTCGCTCATGCCGTCCTGCAGCGCCATCTCTACATCGGTGATGATGGGCCGATACAGCGCATTGAGCGCCACGGTCGCTTGCTCGAGCGATACCCCTGGCTTGCGCCGCCCGAACACATACACCCAGTACGTGCGGCGAGCCTCGAGGCGATCCGCGCGAAAGCCGGGATCGACGACGGCGCGCATCGACAATGGCACATAGACCTGCGGTCGCATGCCGAGCGTCGTTCCGTTGAAGCGCTCGGGCGCCACGCCCACGATGGTGAAGGTCCGACCGTTGATGATCATTGTGCGGCCGGCGATCTGCGGATCGGCACCGAACCGATCCTGCCAGAACTCGTGGGAGATCACCGTGACGTAGTGCGCGCCCGGGATCGAATCGTCGGCGGGCTGCAGCAAGCGGCCAACCGCCGGCTGCAGTTGCAGCGTGGGAAAGTAGGACCCGGACACCAACATGCCTTCGCCTGAGGCGGGCTCGTTGTTCACTGCCACGCTCACCCCGAACGCGACGTGCCCGGCGAGACCGGTCAGCACCGTTTGTTGCCGTTCGAGATCGCGATACATCGGGTAGCTGAACACCACATCGCAATCACCGGCCTGATTGCAGCTCTGTGAACCGGGCTTGGGGCCGGGAGCCCCCAGATTGATCAGCTCCTGCGGATTGGGCACCGGGAGCGGACGCAGCAGGATCTGATCGAAGAGCGAGAAGATTGCGGCGTTCGCGCCAATGCCGAGCGCGAGGGACAGAACGGCGATCGTCGTGACGAACGGCGTTCTGGCGAGCAATCGAGCGGCGAGGGTGAGGTGGCGAAGCATCCGGCGGCAGGGCGGTGGGATGGGTGTGCGTGGCACTTGGACAGGCGCGACTCGGCGATGGTTTGAAGACGTCATGGCACCCTTCCGCCCCACCGCCGAGCGGGACATCGTACGGCATGCCGTGCCGCGCCTTGTCCCGCACCACCGCCGTTGTTGTGGCCGTCGCCGGCATCCTTTCCGCGTGCTCGTCGAACAGCGACCTGCCGGCTACTCCACCGCCCCCCGGCGATGCGTCTGGTGTGTCGGCGACGACCTCGTCCGTGACCCTCTCCGCCGAGCGCGTCGCAGTCGGGGAAGCGCTCACGATCGTGGTCACACCGCGCGCGAGTGACCGGACGCGCCTCGGCGCTGATCGTTCCGTGCAGCTGCGCGTCGCCAACGGGACCGCCACCGGTCGTGTGTCGGCCGCGCGGTTCTTCGGCTTCGACTCCACGTACCGCGCGACGTTCGTTGCCCTGTCAGCCGGTTCACCGGTGCGCGTCACCGCAATCGTGAATGGGGTGACGCTCGCTGAGACACCGTCGATCTCCGTGCAGGAGCCAACCCCCTCGTGGACCTTCTGCTCCACCACCGGCGCGGTGTGCGAGTTCATCGGTCGGCGTGATGTGCGA
>JALOPN010000042.1 GCA_025453875.1 Gemmatimonadaceae bacterium
GTTCAGCTGCGCCGCGCTCCGCGCGGCACGGCCGAGCGATTGCCCTGCACGACGCCGTGCGGGAAACACACGCCGCCCGCCCCCGCGACGCCCGCGCAGGAAGCTGACGGAGCCGATGGTGCTGGTGCGGGCTGGAAGGAGCTGAAGCTCTGCTTACGCGCCCCGATGCCCGCTGCTCGCTCCACCCGTTTCCGTGGTACCCAATAAATTCGCGCTATGCCTTCCCCCCCCTCTCCTCGCCTCGCCCTGCTCACCCTGACGGCGCTCGGCGTCGTGTACGGTGACATTGGGACCAGCCCGCTGTACGCGGTGAAGGAGGCGTTCGGGCACGTGTATGGGCTCGAGCCGACGCGATTGAATGTGTACGGGATTCTGTCGCTGATCGTGTGGGCGCTCGTGCTGATTGTGAGTGTGAAGTACGTGACGTTTGTCCTGCGGGCCGACAATCGTGGCGAAGGTGGGAGTTTGGCGTTGCTCGCGCTCATCTTTCCGCGGCGTACACCGGGCGGCGCCGATGGGGGGCGCCACCGGGGGTTCTGGTTGGTGGCGCTCGCACTGTTCGCGACGTCGTTGCTGTTCGGCGAGGGGATCATCACGCCGGCGATGTCGGTGCTCGGTGCCATGGAAGGGCTCGAGGTGGCGTCCCCGGCGTTGCATCCGCTGATCGTGCCGCTCACCATCGCCATCATCGTGGCCCTGTTCGCGGTGCAGCAGCAGGGGACCGATCGGATGGGCAAGGCCTTCGGCCCGATCATGCTCGTGTGGTTCGTCACGATCGGCGCGCTCGGTGCGATCGAGATCGCGCGCGAACCACAGATTCTCGCGGCGCTCGATCCGCGATATGCGGTGCGCTTTTTCGTCGAGAACCGAACCGCCGGCTTTCTTGCACTCGGTGCGGTGGTCCTCGTGATCACGGGCGGAGAAGCCCTGTACGCCGACATGGGCCACTTCGGGCGACAGCCGATTCGCCTCGCGTGGCTCGGACTGGTGATGCCGGCGCTGCTCCTCAACTACTTCGGCCAGGGCGCGCTGCTGCTGCGCGATCCGTCGGCGGCCGCCAACCCGTTCTTCCGGTTGGCGCCCTCCTGGTTCCTGTATCCGTTGCTTGCCATCGCCACCGCCGCCGCCGTGGTCGCGTCGCAGGCGATGATCTCCGGATCCTTCAGTATCGCTCGCCAGGCCATTCAACTTGGCTTCATCCCGCGCATGGACATCCGCCATACGTCGGGGACCGAAGAAGGACAGATCTACATCCCCGAAGTGAACGTGGCGCTGGGCGTCGGCTGCGTCCTCATCGTGCTCGCGTTCCGCTCCACGTCGGCGCTCGGCGCGGCCTATGGCATCGCCGTAACGGGGACGATGGCCATCACGAGCGTGCTGTTCTACGTGGTCGCGCGACTGCGCTTTCGCTGGTCGTTTGCGCAGGCCGCGTCGCTGGCGGGTGCGTTCCTTCTTGTCGACCTGGCCTTCTTCGGCGCGAACATCGTGAAGGTCGCCAACGGCGGCTGGGTGCCACTGCTGCTCGGCATCGTGTTCTTCACGAGCATGACAACGTGGAAGCGCGGGCGCGCGATTCTCCAGCAGAAGCTGCTCGACGCCACACTGCCGCTCGACCTGTTCCTCGCCGATATCCGTGCGAGCGCGCCACATCGTGTGCGCGGCACCGCCGTGGTCATGACCTCGACGGCCGACGGTGTCCCCCCGGTCCTGCTGCATCACCTCAAGCACAATCAGGTGCTGCACCAGCAGGTCGTGCTGCTCTCGGTGGTGACCGACGACCGACCGGATGTTCCCGGCGCCGAGCGCGTGCAGCTGAGCGAACTCGGCGAGGGGTTCTACCGCGTGATCGCGCACTACGGCTTCATGCAGACGCCCGACGTCACCGACATCCTCACCCGCGCGCGCGCCCTCGGTCTCACTTGGCGAGCCAACGAAGTGACCTACATGCTCGGACGAGAACGCCTGCTCACCTCGGGCCCCGGCAAGATGGCGCGCTGGCGCAAGCGCCTCTTCGTGATCATGGCGCGCAACGCGCGCACGGCCACGGAGTTCTTCGGGTTACCGTCGAATAGGGTGGTTGAGCTTGGGACACAAATCGAGTTGTAGGGAGTAGCCACGGAAACGGGTGGTGCTGGAGCCGGCATCGGGGCGCGTAAGCAGAGCTTCAGCTCCTTCCAGCCCGCATCAGCACCCTCGGCTCCGTCAGCTTCCTGCGCGGGCGTCGCGGGGGCGGGCGGCGTGTGTTTCGAGCGATGGATTGTGCGGGGCCACCGTTCGGCCTCGCCGCGCGGAGCGCGGCGCAGCTGAACTGCCGAGCGGTAGCCTTGCACCACCCTGTGCACCGAGCTCCGATCGATCGCCCCCCCGCGATCGTGCAGGAAGCTGCGGGCGCTGATGGTGCTGATGCGGGCTGGAAGGAGCTGAAGCTCTGCTTACGCGCCCCGATGCCCGCTGCTCGCTCCACCCGTTTCCGTGGCTACGCCCCCCACCCGTTTCCGTGGCTACGAGCTTCCATTTGACCTATTCTTCCCTCTTCGCCCTTCCTCCTTCTCCCCTGCCCATGATTCGTCTCATCGTTCGCGCGGTACTGCTGCTGTCTGTTCTGCCGATGGAGCGCGCGTTTGCGCAGTCGTTGCCTATTGAGGTGCAGTTTGCCGCGGATACCCTGCGCGACGATCGTCGGTTTTCGTTTACCGCGCGCGGTCCGTATCGCGCGTCGGTGCCGACGCCGGCGTCGTTGCTCGGGTATGAGATTGGCGCTCGCAATACACAGTACAGCGAGCAGCAGCGGGCGCTCTCGGCGATTGCGCAGGCCGCGTCCGATCGCGTGAAGGCGGAGCCCATCGGTGTCACGGCCGAGGGGCGGCGCATGCAGGTGTTTCTCGTGTCGGCGCCGGAGAACATCGCGCGACTCGACGCCATTCGGAGCGATCTCGATCGACTGGCCGATCCGCGGGGGGCGAGTGATGCGGAGCTTGACGCCATTGCGGCGCGTGTGCCGGCGGTCGTGTGGATCTCCGAGAGTATTCACGGCAACGAGTCACCGGGCTTCGAGAGCGCGATCGCGTTGCTGTACCAGCTGGCGGCCAGCGACGAACCGGCCACGCTCGCGATGCTCAAGAACACGCTGCTGGTGCTCAATCCGTCGGCAAACCCTGACGGGCACGAGCGATTCGCCGTGTGGTATCACTCGATCGCCATGGCGAATCCGGATAACGGATCGTTCGAGCATGGCGAGCCGTGGAGCATTCAGGGGCGTTTCAATCATTATCGCTTCGACATGAACCGTGATCTCATGGCGATCACGCAGCTCGAGACGCAAGCGATGACGCAGGCGATGCTGCGCTGGCATCCCATGGTGGCCGTCGATCAGCACGGGCATACCACGAGCTACTTCTTTCCGCCGGCGGCGCGTCCGATCAATGCGAACATCAGCGCCGAGTCCCGGAAGTGGCTCGATGTGATCGGGCAGGCCAACGCGAAGGCGTTCGACCGGTACGGTTGGATGTACTTCGTGCGCAACGACTTCGACTTGTACTATCCGGGCTACTTCGACACCTGGCCGTCGCTCACCGGCGCGACCGGCATGACGTACGAGACCGATGGTGGCGGGTGGAAGGGACTGCTCTGGCGTCGGGAGGACGGCACGCTGTTGTCGCTGCGAGATGGCGTGGCCAAGCACTTCACCACGGCCATGGCGACGCTGGAAGCGGTCGGTGCGCGGCACACCGAGCGGGTGCGCGACTATCTCGCGGCGCGGCGCGCCGCGGTCGCGGACGGACGTTCGGCGCCCATGAAGCGGATTGTGTTCACCCCCGGTGACGATCCGGTGCGCGCGGCCGAGCTCGCGGCAGCGCTGCTGCGTGCCGGCATCGAGGTCACACGCACGACGGCCGAGTTCGCGTCGACGCGAGCGCACGCATACGCCGATGATCGGGTTGGTGCGCAGCGCTTCCCCGTGGGCGCGTACATCGTGGATCTGGCGCAGCCGCAAGGCAAGCTCGCGCGCAGTCTGCTGGAGCCGTCACCCACGCTTGACTCCGTGTTCGCGGCCACGCAATACGAGCGCTTTGCGCGCAATCAGCGACGGGGTAGTGGGGGCACGCGTGAGGGGTACGAGTTCTACGACATCACGGCGTGGTCGTTGCCGGTGGCGTACGGCGTGGACACCTGGTGGACGGAGGACGCCCCCGCTGTTGCGGGCGATCGCCTCGCGACGCCACGTGACGGTGCCGTGGTCAACGGTGAACGGCTGCCCGTGACCATTGCCTCGGGGATCGTTGACGGGGCGCGCGCTCAGAGCGCGTATCTCTTCACGCCGGTGCAGACGGGCGCGCGCGCGCTGGCCTACCACCTGTTGCAGCGCGACTTCCGCGTGGCCGTTGGCAATCGCGAGTTCGAGGCTGGCGGACGGGACTGGCCGCGCGGCACGTTCATCGTGCGCACGACGCGCAACGCGGCGTCCCTGCATGATTCGCTGCAGGCGCTCGCCGTGCGCCACGGTGTGCAGGTGCACGCGGTCAACAGTGCGATGACCGAGCGGAGCCAGTTCGGGATCGGCGATGGTGAAGTCACGCCCCTCACACTCCCGCGCATCGCCGTGGTGGGCGACGAGGGTGTCACGCAGACCAGCTTCGGCGCGCTGTGGTGGACGCTCGAACGGCGTTACGGCATTCCGTTCACACACCTCGGCTGGAATCGCCTCGGTGATCTGTCGCGCTTCAACGTCCTCATCATCCCCGAAGCGTCGGCGGGTGTGTTGACGCAGCGCCTCGGCAAGGGCGAAGCACTGCGCGAGTGGATCTCGGCGGGCGGTACGCTCATCACGTACGGTGGCGCCTCCGACTGGGCCGCGCGCGACGACGTGGCGCTCACGTCCGCACGGCGGCGGTCGCGCACCACCGAGAGTGCGCCCGATTCGAGCCGGCCCACGCGGGGCGGCACGGAGCAAATCGGCGTCAGCAGTCCGGGGGCCGACACCACGAGCATCGAGTCATTCCCCGGCGGTCATTACGACGTCGTGCTCGACCGCACGCATTGGCTCACCGCCGGTCACGCCGCACCGCGACTCACGGCGCTCTCGCCGAGCCGCGGCTTGCTGGGCCTCGCAAAGACCGGGACCAACGTCGCCGTCTTCGCGCCTACGGGCCCGCTGCTCCGCGCCGGCTTCACGTTCCCCGGCAACACGGAGCGTGGCCTTCGGAACACCGCGCTCGTCATCGAGGAGCCGGTGGGTGATGGACACGCCGTGCTCTTCGCCAACGATCCGACGTTCCGCGGATTCTGGCGCGCGCTCGATCGTCTCCTGCTTGGCGCCATCGTGCTCGGTCCCGCTTACTGAGGTTCCGCATGTCCGCACTGCCCCCGTTCGTTCCGCTGCGTCCCGAGCAGATCGCGCTCATCGTCGCGAATCCCGTGCCCGTGCTGGTGCTCGACGGCTGCGAACGCATTCGCTACGTGAATCCGGCGGGCCGTGCGCTGTCGGAAGATCCCGCCGAGGATCTCACGGGGGTGGTGGTGTGGGATCGCTATCCGGCGTTGATCGACTCCGGCTTCTATCGCGAGTATCGCCGTGTGCTGCGGGAGCGCGTCGCGTTGCGCTTCGAGGAGTATCGTCCGGAAGCGGACGCGTGGTACACGGTGCTCGCGTACCCGATGGAGGACGGCCTCATCGCCACTCTGCGCGACATCACGCAGGAGAAGCGCAACGCCGATGCCGTGCGTCGGAGCGAACAGACGCTGCGCCTCGCGCAGGAGTCCGCGCAGATCGGGACGTTCGTGCGCGATCTGCGGCTGCGACAGTCGGAATGGTCGGATCATCTTTACCGCATGCTCGGCTTCGAGCCGGGCGAGCTGGATGCGACCGAGATCGATCATGACACCTCGAAGTCGTTCATCCATCCGGACGACCTCGAAGCGGTGCGGAACACGTGGAAGCGTGCCCTCATCTCCGGCGGGACCGAGCGTCTTCGCCTCCGCATCGTACGACGCGACGGACAGGTCCGCACATTCGACGCCAACTTCTTCACCGTGCGCGACCAGCACGACGAGGCCGCGCGCGTCGTGGGTACCGTTCGCGACGTCACCGAGGAGCTGCGCGCCGCCGAAGAACGCGCGCAACTCGAGGCGCAGATGCAGCAAGCGCAGAAGCTCGAGTCGCTCGGTGTGCTGGCCGGCGGGATCGCACACGACTTCAATAACCTGCTCGTGGGCATCCTCGGCAATGCCTCACTCGCCCTGCTCGACTTGTCGAGCGATTCCCCGGTTCGACAGAGCGTCGCCGAGATCGAACAGGCCGCACAACGCGCCGCCGAACTGACGCGTCAGCTACTGGCATACGCCGGCAAGGGACGCTTCGTGGTGGAGCCCGTCGATGCGTCGGTCGTGGTCCGTGAAATGACGGCGCTGCTGCGCACCGCGGTGTCGCGCAACGCGCAGGTCCGTCTGCAACTCGCGGATCGACTGCCGGCGATCGAGGCCGATGTCACGCAGCTGCGCCAGGTGGTGATGAATCTCATCACCAACGCCTCCGACGCGCTGCCGGAGATTGGTGGCCTCATCCACGTGCACACCGGCGAGCAGACGCTCGACGCCGATTACCTCGCGCAGTGCGTCCCCGGGACCGACGCCGAACCCGGCCGCTTCGTCTTCATCGAAGTCCGCGACGAAGGCGACGGAATGGACGAAGCAACGCGCGCCCGGATCTTCGATCCATTCTTCACGACCAAGTTCACCGGCCGCGGCCTCGGTCTCGCCGCGACGCTGGGGATCATGCGCGGGCATCGTGGCGCCATTCGCGTGTACAGCGAAGTGGGCCGCGGTACCTCGATGAAGTTGCACTTCCCCGTGCACTCCGCGGCCATCGAGGAGACGACGTCGCCCGTCGCTTCCGAGTGGCGCGGCGCCGGCACCATCCTCATCGTCGACGATGAACCGAGCGTGCGCGCGGTGACACGCGCCCTGCTCCGCCGACGCGGCTTCGAGGTCGACGAAGCCGCCACTGGCGACGAAGCAATCACGATGGTGCACCAACAGCCCGATCGCTTCCGCCTCGTGCTGCTCGACCTCACCATGCCCGGCCTGAACGGCGAGGACACCTTCCGCGAACTGCGCAACGCGTCCCCGCACCTCAAGATCATCCTGATGAGCGGCTACAACGAACAGGAAGTGACGCGCCTCTTCGTTGGCCGAGGACTGGCGGCTTTCCTGCAGAAGCCATTCCGGGTGGAGGAGTTGGATCGAGCGATAAGAACGGTTTTGGGGGAGTAGCACGGAAACGGGTGGTGCCGGGGCCGGCATCGGGGCGCGTAAGCAGAGCTTCAGCTCCTTCCAGCCCGCATCAGCACCATCAGCTCCATCAGCTTCCTGCGCTGGCGTCGCGGGGCCGGCGGCGTGTGTTCCGGGCACAGCGTCGTGCAGGGCGACCGTTCGGCCTCGCCGCGCGGAGCGCGGCGCAGCTGAATTGCCGAGCGGTGGCCACGCACCACCCGGTGCACAGCGCTCCAAGCGCCCGCCCCACCGCGATCGTGCAGGAAGCTGACGGAGCTGATGGGACTGGTGCGGGCTGGAAGGAGCTGGACAGCTGCTTACGCGCCCCGATGCCGGCTCCTGCGCCACCCGTTTCCGTGGTTACGACCCCACAACAACCCGCATTTCCCCCGCTCCCACCCGCATCTTCCCCCTCGCCCTCCATGCCCTGAACTCATCAAAGTACGTGTAGATGACGGGCGTCACGTAGAGGGTGACCAGTTGTGAGAAGGCCATGCCGCCCACGACGGCGAGGCCGAGGGGTTGGCGGGATTCGGCCCCAGCGCCGTAGCCGACGGCGATGGGGAGGGTGCCCATGATGGCGGCGAACGTCGTCATCATGATGGGGCGGAAGCGAACGCGTGCGGCTTCGAGGATGGCGGTTGTCGCATCGAGCGCCCGATCACGTTCGGCTTCGATGGCGAAGTCGAGCATCATGATCGCGTTCTTCTTCACGAGTCCCACGAGCAGGATCACGCCCACGAAGGCGTACACGCTCAGGTCCTTGCCGAAGATGAGCAGCGTGGCAAACGCACCGACTGCGGCAAATGGCAGGCCCGAGAGAATGGTGACCGGGTGGATGTAGCTCTCGTAGAGGATGCCGAGCACCACGTAGATCACGAACACCGCGACCACGAGCAGCAGCAGCAGGCCGTCCTGTGCATCGGCGAACGCCTTCGTGTCGCCGGTGAGACTCGTGGTGATGTCAGGCGGCAGCTCGGCGCGCGCGAGCGCTTGCACAGCATCGACAGCAGTGCCGAGGGCGACGCCCGGGCGGGTGTTGTACGAGATCGTCACGGCGGGCAGCTGGCCCACGCGCTGGACGGAGAGTGGGCCCAGTCCGCGCGAGAATCGCGCGACGGCGCCGAGCGACACGAGGGTGCCATCACTGGAGCGCACGTGCAGCAGCTTGAGTGCTTCGACGTCGCGCTGGTACTCGGGCTTGAGCTCCATGATCACCCAGTACTGGTTGGTCTGGGTGAAGATCGTGGAGACCTGGCGCGAGCCGTAGGCATTGTACAGGGCGCGCTCGATCTGATTCGCGGTGACGCCGAGTGACGCGGCGCGTTCGCGATCGATGTCGACCGAGACCTGTGGGTTGCCGATCTGCAGGTCGCTCGTGACGCCTTCCACGAGATCGAGCTGGCGCATCTTCTGTTCGAAGGCGCGCGCCGCCGTGTACAGCTGCGCGATGTCGGTGCCCTGCAGGGTGATCTGATATGCGCTGTTCGAGCGGAAGCCGCCAATCGAAATCGGGGGCGGATTGCGGAAGAACGTCTGCATGCCCGGCACGACCGACACGGCGCGTTGCAGCTCGCGCATGACCACATCGACGTGGGGTCGCTGATCACGCGGCTTGAGGCGTACGATGAGGCGTCCGTTGTTACCGGTGGAGGCTCGTCCACCGCCACCAACACTCGACAGCACCGTCTCGACCGCAGGGTGCGCGCGGACGATGTCGGCCACCTGCGTCTGTCGCGCAACCATTGCCTCGAAGCCGACCCCTTCGGGGCCGAGCGTGGAGCCTTCGACGCGTCCGGTGTCTTCGCTTGGCAGGAAGCCCTTGGGGATGGCCATGAAGAGCCACACCGTGGCACCGAGCGTGAGAAAGCTGAACACCATCGTGGCCGGCCGGTGCCGCATCACCCACGTGAGCGATCGCACGTAGCTCGATTCACCCGCCTGATACAGGCGTTCCACCGAACGCCAGCGGCCTTCGGTGCTGGCGTGCCCCTCGTCGCCCTTGAGCCAGCGGGAGCAGAGCATCGGCGTGAGCGTCAGCGAGACGAACCCGGAGACGAGAATCGCGACACCAATGGTGACGGCGAACTCCTGGAACAGTCGGCCAACGAGTCCCGGCATGAACATGATCGGGATGAACACCGCCACGAGCGACAGCGTGATGGACAGAATCGTGAAGCTGATTTCGCGTGAGCCATCGAGCGCCGCCTGAACGGGTGGCTTGCCCATCTCGAGGTGGCGCACGATGTTCTCGAGCATCACGATCGCGTCGTCCACCACAAAGCCCACCGACAGCGTCAGCGCCATCAGGGTGAGATTGTTGAGCGAGTACCCGAGCGCCCACATCACCGCAAAGGTGCCCACAACCGAGAACGGCAGCGCCAGCGACGGGATCGCGGTAGCGCGCACGTTGCGCAGGAACAGGAAGATCACGAGCACGACGAGTGCCAACGTGAGCACCAGCGTGAACTGCACGTCGTGCACCGATTCCTCGATCGTGATCGCGCGATCGAAGAGGGGCAGGAACACGATGCTCGCCGGCAGCTGCGGTCGCAGCTCCTCGACCGTGGCCTTGACCGCATTTGCAACGGCCACGGTGTTCGTGCCGGGCTGTCGGATGATGGCGAGCGCGATGTTCGACCGTCCGTTCACCTCGCTTGTCGTGCGATTGTTCTGCACGTCGTCGACCACAAGTCCGAGGTCACCGAGGCGAACCGGCGCGCCGTTGCGATACGCCACCACGAGCTGCCGGAACTCGGCGGCGCTGCGCAGCTGGCCGGTGGCTTGTACCGTGAACGATTGGTTCGGTCCCATGAGCACACCGGCCGGCAGCGCCGAGTTGCCGGCGGACACGGCCGCTTGCACTTCATCGATGCCGATGCCACGCGACGCCATGGCGCCGGGATCGAGCTGGATGCGCACGGCGAACTTCGCCGAGCCGTACACCTGCACCTGCGCGACGCCTTCGATCGTGGAGAGTCGCTGTGCGAGGAAGGTTTCGGCCCACTCGTTGAGCTCCGTGCGCGTCAACTGATCGGAGCTCATGCTCATGATCAGGATGGGAGTCGCATCGGAGTTCGACTTGCGATACGTGGGCGGTTGAATGCCCTCCGGCAGGTTGCGCAGCGTACTGGCGATGGCCGCCTGTACATCGTTCGCGGCGCCGTCGATGTCACGCGAGAGCGAGAACTGCAGGTTGATGTTGGACGCGCCCTGCGTACTCTGCGAGGAGATGTCCTCGATGCCGGGGATGGTGGCGAACGCCTGCTCCAGTGGCGTGGCCACGGTGGACGCCATCACTTCCGGGCTCGCGCCGGGCAGCGCGGCGTTGACCGAGATGGTGGGATAGTCGATGGTGGGCAGATCGCTCACCGGCAGCTCGCGATAGGCGAACACGCCGAAGACGAGCATCGCCGTCATGACCAGCGTGGTCATGACGGGCCGCTTCACCCACGGGCCGCTGAGATTCATACGCCACGCTCCGTCGTGTCGGTCGAGCGGCCCGGTTGGGTGGGCGGACGTCCTGCAGAGTCAGCGACTGGCGCAGTCGGTGCGGGCGCCCCGCTCGCATCACGCACCTGCACCTTCATGCCATCGGAGACGCGTTCCTGTCCGCCAACGATCAGCCGCTCACCACCGGTGAGCCCGCTCGTGATCACCGCGCGTTGACCGGCCTGCCGCCCGAGCGTCACGGGCGTGCGTCGTGCGGTGCCGTCCGCGTCCACCGTGAACACGAACGTCGTGGTGGCCACCTGCACCACCGCCTGACTCGGCACACTCACGACATCGCGCTCGACATCGAGTTCGAGCGCGACCTGCACGAACTGGCCAGGCCACAGCGCCCCATCGGCGTTGTCCACGCGCGCCTTGAGCGTAACGGCACCGGTGCTGCGATCCACGGCATTGTCGACGAACGCGAGCACACCTGCGATGCGACGCGCGGTGTCACCCACCGACGGACGAATGCGCACTGGCAGCGCCTGATCCAGACCGGCGCGCGCGCGCAACTCGGCGAAATCCGCTTCCGGAACGGCGAAACGCACGAGTACGGGACGCACTTCGTTGATCGTGATGAGCGGCGTCTCACCGAGCGCGCGCACGAGATTGCCTTCGCGGAACGCGAGTCGACCTGTGCGCCCAGAGATCGGGGCGCGGACCGTGGCGTTCGAGAGGTCGAATCGTGCACGATCGACGGACGCCCGATCCGCCGCCACGGTCGCGGAGAGCGCCCGCAGCTCGGCGAGGATCTGGTCGAACTGCTCGCGCGTGACGTACCCATCACGTGCGAGTGTCGCGTAGCGCGTGGAGTCGGTGCGCGCGCGCGCGAGCTGTGCCTCATCACGCGCGAGCACGCCTTCGACCCGATCGAGTTCCGCTCGGAACGGTCGGGCATCGATCTCGAAGAGCACCTGGCCCTGTCGGACTTCATCTCCTTCGTTGAATGCCACCCGCGTCAACAGACCGGTGACCTGCGGC
>JALOPN010000043.1 GCA_025453875.1 Gemmatimonadaceae bacterium
CATGGAGAAGGCCATCGAGGCCGCCAAGCGCGACTTCTCCGGCATTCGCTCCGGCAAGGCGTCGCCCAACATGCTCGACACGATTCGTGTCGAGGTGTATGGCAGCTCGATGCAGCTCAATCAGGTGGCCAGCGTGTCGGCGCCGGAGCCGCGTGTGCTGCTCGTGATGCCGTTCGACAAGGGCCAGGCCAAGGTGATCGAGAAGGCCATTCGCGAGTCGGAGCTCGGCCTCGAGCCGTCGAATCAGGGCGGCACGATTCGGGTCCCGCTCCCGCAGATGACCGAGCAGCGCCGCAAGGAACTGGTCAAGGTGCTGCACAAGCTCGCCGAAGACGGCCGCATCGCGGTGCGCCATGCGCGCACTGATGCGCGCGACAAGCTGAAGAAGGTGGACGGCGTGTCGGAAGACGAGAAGAAGCACGCCGAGAAGGAACTCCAGAAGATCCACGACGATCAGATGGCGAAGCTCGATGCGGCGCTGAAGGCGAAGGAAGCCGAGGTGATGGAAGTCTGAGCCGCACCCGGACTCGCATCGAGACTGCTTGGCCGTCGGCCACGTCGTGAGCCACCCGTCCGTCGCGTCGACGGAATCGGACGCCGCGCCTGCCGAGCGTACCCACGAGGGGACGCTCGCCGGGCGCGGCGTTGCCGTGTCCGCGAACGACCCCCTGCTCGCGCGTCTGGCCGGCGGTCCCGTGCCGCGTCACATCGCGATCATCATGGACGGCAATGGCCGCTGGGCGCGGGAGCGGCACATGCCGCGTCCGTTCGGGCATCGGGCGGGCATGAAGGCCGTACGTGCCGCCGTCGAAGCGTCGATCGCCGCCGGCGTCGAGTGGCTTTCGCTCTTCGCGTTCTCGCAGGAGAACTGGCAGCGCCCCGCCAGCGAAATCTCGGCGCTGATGGCGCTGCTCGAGGAGTACGTGGCGTCGGAAGTGAATGAGCTCAAGGCGCAGGGGGTTCGCGTCCGGGTGCTCGGCGACCTGTCGCGACTCGACGCTCGAGCGGCTCGCGCCGTGGAACGCGCCGTCAGCGAAACCGCGCACGGCACACGACTCGGCCTGAATCTCTTCATCTCGTACGGCGGGCGCGCCGAGCTCGTGCACGCCATGCAGCAGATCGCGACGGAAGTGCAGGCGGGAAGCTTGTTGCCCGGACAGATCAGCGAAGACAGCATTCGTGCTCGTCTCTACACCGGTGACTGCCCCGATCCCGATCTGCTCATTCGCACATCCGGTGAGCAGCGGCTCTCGAACTTCCTGCTCTGGCAGGTTGCCTACGCGGAGTTGTACATCTCGAGCGTGCTCTGGCCTGACTTCGATCGCGCGGCGTTGTACGAGGCCATTCTCGATTTTCAGCGTCGGGACCGCCGCTTCGGCAAGGTCTCGAAGTGATGCCCGGACACATGCATGAGTGAGTTGACGCGACGTGTGCTGGTCGCGCTGATCGGTGCGCCCATCGCGCTCGTCGTGCTCTGGCTCGGCGACGCCGCGCTGGTCACGCTCATCAGTGTGTTATCCGCCATTGCCGCGTGGGAGCTGTATCGCATTGCCCGTGAGGCGGGCTACACGCCGCTCACACCGCTGGGCATCGTGATGGCTGCCGTGTTGCCGCTCGTCGTGCACGCGCAGCGACTCGGGCTCATTCGTGTGCCGTTCGTCGTGCCGGTGCTCGTGCTGCTCGCAACGGTCGCGGTGGCGCTCTTCACGCGCGCGCCCAGTGAACGACCGCTCGGCGCGGCGGCCGTCACGTTGTTCGGCGTCGCGTACACCGGCGGCCTGCTCAGCTTTGCGTACGTGCTTCGCCACTTCGACTACGTGATCGGCGCGACGCCCGGTCTGCTGGTCGTCGGCTTCCCGCTTGCGCTCACGTGGGCGACCGACATCGGCGCGTACTTCGTGGGACGCGCGGTAGGTGGTCGCAAGCTCATGCCATCGGTGAGTCCGGGGAAGACCGTGTCCGGTGCCGTGGGCGGCATGGTGTCGGCGGTCCTCGTGGCGTGGCTCTATCACCGGTTCGCCTTGGTACCCCACGCGCAAGTGGCGCTGCGTCCGCTGTCGCTTGTACTTGTCGCGATTGCACTCAGCGTCGCGGGGCAGATTGGCGATCTCGTGGAATCGCAGCTCAAGCGCGAGGGCGGGGTGAAGGATTCCTCGCACCTGCTCCCCGGGCATGGTGGAGTGCTCGATCGTCTCGACTCGCTGCTCGTCACCTTCCCGCTGGCCTTCGTGCTGCTGCACTGGCTCGTGATTCCTGTTCCTCGTTGAGCCATCGCATGGTGTCACCTCACACGCGCGACCCCGTTGGTGTCTCGTTGCTCGGCTCGACGGGCTCGATCGGCACGAGCGCACTGCGCGTCTTCGCCCGTCATCCGCAGCGATTTGTGCCCGTTGCGCTCACGGCGAACGGGCGTGTCGATGCGCTGGCCGAACAGGTGGCCACCTGGAAGCCGTCGTACGTTGGGGTGGTGTCGGGGGAGCCACCGGCCGGGAGCGGGTGGCATCGTGGGCCCGACTGCCTCGTGGAGGCGGCCACGCATCCGGACGCGCAGGTGGTGCTCAATGCGGTGGTGGGCGCGGCCGGATTGCACGCGACGCTCGCCGCATTGCGCGCCGGCCGCACGGTGGCGCTGGCGAACAAGGAGACGCTCGTGGTGGCGGGCGAGGTGGTCATGGCTACGGCGCGAACGGGCGGTGGGACCGTCGTTCCGGTGGACAGTGAACACTCGGCCATCCTGCAGTGCCTGGCTGGCCGGCGTCCGGAGGAGGTGCGACGCCTGATCATCACCGCGTCGGGTGGCCCCTTTCGCACCTGGCCGACCGCGCGCATCAGCGACGCCACGGTGGCGGATGCGCTCAACCACCCCACCTGGCGCATGGGCAGCAAGATCACCATCGACAGCGCCACGCTCGCGAACAAGGCGCTGGAAGTGATCGAGGCGCATCACCTCTTCGGTGTGCCGTACGATCGCATCGAGGTCGTGGTGCACCCGCAGAGCATTGTGCACTCCTTCGTCGAGTTCATCGATGGGAGCGTTGTGGCGCAGCTCGGCGTTCCCTCCATGGAACTCCCCATCCTGTACGCGCTCACGCACCCGGAACGCATCGCGGATTCGGGCGTACCACGCTATGACCCGGTCGCTGCCGGTTCGCTCCAGTTCGAGCCCGTGCGCCACGACGCGTTTCCCACGCTCACGCTGGGTATCGAGGCGGGACGGGCGGGTGGGGCGGCGCCGGCGGTGTTCAATGCAGCCAACGAGGAGGCTGTCGCGGCCTTCCTCCAAGGCGCCCTTACGTTCGGCCAGATCCCGGTGCGCATCGCCAGCGCGCTCGAGGCGCTGGCCGATCGCCCCGGTCGGACCCTCGAGGAGTTGCTCGAGGCCGATGCCGAGGCGCGTCGTCACGTTCAATCGCGTCTCTCGTGTTAGCAACGCTCGGATCCATTACCGCGCCGCTCTTCGTGTTCGGCATCGTGGTGTTCATCCACGAACTCGGCCATTTCCTCGCCGCGAAGATTGTGGGCGTCTACGCGCCCATCTTCTCGCTCGGCTGGGGACGTCGGCTCGTCGGCTTCAAGCGCGGCGAGACCGACTATCGACTCTCGATGTTCCCGCTCGGCGGCTTCGTGCGCATGGCCTCACGCGAGGACGAGGCCATGGCCGGCATCGAGGGTGGTGGCCACATGGACCTCGATGCCGGGGCGCGCGAGGAGCGCCTCGCCGACGAGAAGAAGGCGGCTGGCGCGCTCTGGGATGAACAGGCCATGGTGCCGTTCGGTCCGCAGCCAGTTCCGCGCGAACGGTGGCTCGAATCGCAGCCCATTCTCGCGCGACTGTTCATCATGTCGGCGGGCGTGATCGCGAACATTCTGCTCGCCATCGTTGTGTCGAGCGGTGTGTATGTGGGCTACGGTCGCAGCTACGTGCCGGCCGTTGTCGACTCGGTCGTCACGGGTGGTCCGGCGGCGCAGGCCGGTCTCCTCGCGGGTGACACCATCGTGCGCGTGGATGGCGTCGAGATCCGCGCCTGGGCCGAGGTGCTCGATCGCGTCTCGGCGGTCACGAGCGGTTCGATTGCGGTGGAGGTGGGGCGTGCGAGCGGGCGCGCGTCCTTCACACTCGAGCCCACAGTCGCCGATGGGGTGAATCCCACCACGGGCGCGCCGCGCAAGGTCGGGCGCATCGGCATCGCGGTGCGCAATGCGGTGGTGCGAGAAGAGGTCGGCGTTGGCGAGGCCGTGGTTGCGGGCGTGGAGACCACGTGGCGCATGGCCACGAGTGTCGTGGACGTGCTCAAGGGACTCTTCTCGCGCGAAGTCGCGATGAGCAATCTGGGTGGTCCGATCGAGATCGCGCGCACCTCGGTCGCTGCGGCCAAGGGGGGTGCCGAAATGCTCTGGTCGCTCATCGCCTTTCTCAGTCTCAACATCGCCATCGTGAATCTTGTCCCCATCCCGGTGCTCGATGGCGGCCAGATGCTCGTCACGATTGCCGAGGGGATCAAGGGGCAGGCGCTGAGCATGCGGACGCGGGAGTGGCTGGCGCGCATCGGCGTGTTCTCCGTGCTGCTGCTCATCGTGCTCGTGACGTTCAACGACATCAAGCGGCTCGTGATGTGAGGCCCGTCGTCGGCTCCAGTGGACGCGCGCCGGCGCGTGCTGCCGTGGCGTTCGTGCTCACCACCGCGCTGGCGGGTTGTGCGACGGCGGGAACGACGTCTGCGGTCGATGCGGCCGCGCGCCCGAACGGTGGTCGCTATCCGCGCAACGCCTCGCGCTTCGATGTGCGCCCGCAGTCCGATACCACGTTGCGCTTCGCGCCGGCCGAAGTTCGCTGGGTGCGCGAGGGACTCGAAGGCATTGCCGTCGATCCGGCGCAGGGCGATGCGCTGGTCGCGCGCTTTCGGGTGCTTGCGGTTGACGGCGACAGCGCGACCGCGCTCGTGACGGGACAAACGACACGACTTGCGACGGGCCACGTGGCGTTGCTGCTGCCTCCGGCGCAGCGGCCGTGGCGCGAACGCGCGTTCTGGTGGGGTGCCGCCGCCGCGACGAGTACGTTCACACTGATCGCGCTGGCGGTGCTCGCGCTCTGAGCGAGCGAGCAGCCCGGCTGCCGGCGGTGCGTTACCGCGGCCGGTTCGTGACCGAGCGACCTGGCACGAGGCCGTGTCGCTCCAGCCGTCGGTAAAGCGTACTGCGAGTGATGCCGAGCGCGGCGGCCGCTTCGGCCATGGTCGCATGCCGAGCAATCACCGCCGCGAGCTGTGCGCGCGCGAGATCGCGCGCTGCATCGGAGGCATCGTCGGAGGCATCGAGTGCCGACCGACGGGGTGTTTCGTACCGTGCGCTCGGAGTGCTCGCGGAAGCGCGCAGCGCCGGCGGCAGATCGGTCAGGCCAAGTGCGGGCGTTTCCGCGAGCGCGATCATCCGATGCACCACGTTGCGCAGCTCGCGCACGTTGCCGGGCCAGTCGTACGCGGCAAACGCGCGCATGACGGCCTCGGTAACCGTGTGCCCGTGCGCCCCGGGGGCGGTGCCTACAAAGCGCTCCACGAGGCGTGGCAGATCCTCGAGGCGGGCGCGCAGCGGCGGGAGCGTGATGCCCAGCACATCGAGTCGATGATAGAGATCATCGCGCAGTCGTCCATCGGCCACCGCCGCTCGTACATCACGATTCGTGGCCGCGATGATGCGCACGTTCAACGGTCGCGAGACGTGCTCGCCGAGCCGTGTGACTTCGCCTTCCTGCAACACGCGCAGCAGTGACGCTTGTGCTTCGGGGCTGAGTTCCGCGACTTCGTCGAGGAAGAGCGTCCCGCCGTCGGCCGCCTGAAACTTGCCCACGGTGCCGTCGCGCTTTGCGCCGGTGAAGGCGCCGGCCGCGTGCCCGAACAGCTCGCTCTCCATGAGTTCACGCGGCAGCGCGGCACAGTTCACGGCCACGAAAGGCGCATACCGTCGCGGGCTTTCGTCGTGAATCGACTGCGCGAGGACTTCCTTGCCCGTGCCACTTTCGCCGAGCAGCAGCACGGGCAGGTCCGTACGCGCACAGGCACGCGCCAGTCGCCGCACTTCCTGCATCGCCGGCGCTTCACCGATGAGATCATCGAGGTGATAGCGCACGCTCGGCGGACGAACGCGCGATGCCGGCCGTTGTTCGACGATCGTGCGGCGTGCCTGACTCGCGCGCGGGAGCAGCAGACATGCCCCGATGATGCACCCGTCGACTTCAACCGGCTGGAGGACTGCGCGGCCGCTGCCAAGCAACGGATGCGTCACTTCACGCGTCACGGCCGGATTGAGCCCGCTGGTATCACCACGCACGAGGTCGGCGAGCATCGTGCGCCCTTCGGCCCCGAGCGCGTGCAGTCGGCGCTGTTCACGTCCGCTGTCGTCAGCGTCGGCAATCACATGCCCATAGGCATCGACCGCGACCAACCCGTCGCCCGGATAGCGCGCGGTCTGTCGCGCCCAGTTCAGCAGCAGCGTCGCGCGTCGTTCTGCATCGCGTGTCGCGAGTCGTTGCTCGAGGGCCACCGCAATGGCGGTGGCCATGGTGAGCGCGTACGGGTGTGCATTGTCGCGCGCGCCGGACAGATCGATCACGCCGATGATGTCACCCGTGGCGGGATGTCGGACCGGCACCGAGGCGCAGTGCCACGCGCGCCATCGCTCGCAGAAATGTTCGGCTCCCACGACGTGCACGGGGCGTTGCGTGGCGAGCGCCGTGCCGGGGCCGTTGGTGCCGGCCGCGGCTTCGCTCCAGAGCGCGCCGGGGCGGAAGTTGATGTCGGCGAGTGCATCGAGGGCGCGTGGGTCGCCGTCGGCGAGCAGCATGCGACCACCGGCGTCAAACACCGCAAGCATGTGGTCGGCGCCCACGTAACCATCACGCTGCGCCGAGAGCACGGCGCGGAGTGGTGTCAGCCAGTCGGTGCGTTGCTGCAGCAGACGGAGTGCGTCCTCGTCGAGGGCGTGCGGTGCCGCGTGCAAGGTGGGCGCGATGTTGGCGTCCTGTGAGCGCCGCCACGAACTCGCGATGGTACGACGCACACCGCGGGCGATCGCGAGGCGGACATCGACGTCCGCTGGCGCGTGCACCACATCGGACCAGGCGCGTTCGAGATCGCGCTGAGCCACGCGACCGATCGGGAGCGGATCGGACGGCAGAGAGTAGGCGGCACCCATGCTCCACGTTCCGGTCGGGACCACGAGACCGCAAGTCGCGCGACACGTGTCGCGTCCCGGGACGCGACAGGCGTCGCGTGTCCCGCGCGCGCCGGGCGAGCGCGGACGCCGGCTCGAGGTCACGCGGGAGCGCGTAACGCGTTGAGGGAATATGGGTTGGGCGAGCTTGTGTCACCCTCGCCGCGGTCTGGCACCGGCCTTGCCCTGATGGCGGTCACGCAGGTCACTCCCCATCATCCGACGCGAGGATCCCTCCATGGCCACCGCTTCCCGCCCGTCCACCGAGTTCGCGCCATTGCCGAACGGTGCCGCGAGCTACGCCATCACCATTCCCATCAAGGCGCGGTACGACAACTGGATCGGGGGTCGTGCCGTGGCACCCGTACGCGGTCAGTACTTCACGAACATCACGCCCATCACGGGGCAGCCGCTCTGCGAAGTCGCGCGCAGCACCGCCGAGGATGTGGAGCTCGCCCTCGACGCCGCCCACAAGGCATTTCTCACGTGGGGCCACACGTCGGTGACGGAGCGCGCGCTCATTCTCAATCGCATCGCCGATCGACTGGAGGAAAACCTCGAAGCCATCGCGGTGATCGAGACGATCGACAACGGCAAGCCCATTCGCGAGACGCGAGCGGCCGATCTGCCGCTGGCCATCGATCACTTCCGCTACTTCGCGGGGATTCTGCGCTCGCAGGAAGGCACGATCGGTGAGCTCGACAAGGACACCGTGGCGTATCACTTCCACGAACCGCTCGGCGTGGTGGCGCAGATCATCCCGTGGAACTTCCCGCTGCTGATGGCGGCGTGGAAGCTCGCGCCGGCCATCGCGGCGGGCAACTGTGTCGTGCTCAAGCCGGCCGAGCAGACGCCGGTGAGCATCATGGCGTTCGCCGAACTCGTGGCCGATCTGCTGCCGCCGGGTGTGCTCAACATCGTGCAGGGCTTCGGCGTCGAGGCCGGCAAGCCGCTGGCGTCGAGTCCGCGCGTCGCCAAGGTGGCGTTCACCGGTGAGACCACGACGGGTCGTCTCATCATGCAGTACGCGAGCGAGAATCTCATTCCCGTCACGCTCGAACTCGGCGGCAAGTCGCCGAACATCTTCTTCGCCGACGTGATGAACGCCGACGATGAGTACTTCGACAAGGTGCTCGAAGGGTTCGCGATGTTCGCGCTCAATCAGGGCGAAGTGTGCACGTGCCCGTCGCGCGCGCTGGTGCAGGAGTCGATCTACGAGCGCTTCATGGAGCGCGCCGTGGCGCGTGTGCAGCAGATCAGGCAGGGGCATCCGCTCGATGCGTCCACGATGATCGGTGCGCAGGCCAGCCAGGATCAGCTCGAGAAGATCCTGAGCTACCTCGACATCGGCCGCGCCGAAGGCGCCACGGTGCTCACCGGTGGCGCGCGCGCGGAGCTCGCAGGCGAGCTGGCAAGCGGGTTCTACGTGCAGCCCACCGTGTTCGCGGGACACAACCGCATGCGCATCTTCCAGGAGGAGATCTTCGGTCCGGTCGTGTCCGTCACGACGTTCAAGGACGCGGACGAAGCGCTGCATCTCGCGAACGACACGCTCTACGGTCTCGGCGCGGGCGTGTGGTCGCGCGACATGAACGTCGCGTACCGCATGGGGCGTGGCATCAAGGCCGGTCGTGTCTGGACCAACTGCTATCACGCCTATCCGGCGCACGCCGCGTTCGGTGGCTACAAGCAGTCGGGCATCGGCCGCGAGACGCACGCCATGATGCTCTCGCACTACCAGCAGACGAAGAACCTGCTCGTCTCGTATTCGCCGAACGCGTTGGGGTTCTTCTGAGCGCGCCGGCCGCGACGGTGCGGCCGGGATCGCTGCGGGTGTCGCGGGTTGGCGCGACATCCGCAGCGCTCGCGCTGCTCTCGGAGCTCGAGGCCGAACACGGCCCGCTCCTGTTGCATCAGTCAGGCGGCTGTTGCGATGGGAGTGCGCCGATGTGCTACCAGCAGCGCGAGTTTCGCATCGGGGCGCAGGATGTCTTTCTCGGGAGGCTCGACGGCACGCCGGTGTACATCGGTGGTCAGCAGTTCGCGTATTGGCAGCACACGCATCTCACCATCGATGTCGTATCGGGTCGCGGCGCGGGCTTCTCGTTGGAAGCGCCGCGGGGCGTGCGGTTCCTGACGCGCTCGCGGCTCTTCACCGACGCCGAGCACGCCTGGTTGGTCCGCGAAGGGCCACCGCCGCGGGGGCCACAGTCGCCGTGATGTGGAGCGAGGTGCCGGAGGGACCAGCGGGGCGATCGGCGACGTGGCCGATCGCCCCGTTGCTCATTGACAGAGCATCGGGATCTTCAACGTGTCGTCGCCCGCGCGCAGCGTGTCGGCCGCCTCGAACGGCACACACCGCGGGGCCGTGGCGCGAATCGTCCAGATGCCGGTGTGCAACGTGAGCGGTGCTCCCGCGCTCCACGTCACCACCGCGCCGGCCTGATCGGTCAAGGTGACGCGCGCATCGCTCGGCGTGACGCGGAGCAGCAGGCGCGCGCAGCGTTCGAGGGCGACGAGGTGCTCGCGGCGTTCGCCGCCGCGCACCACGATGGTGTCCGCGCGCTCGGCAGCGGGCGGGACAGTCCGCGAGTCCGGGGCCACTGATGAGTCGCGCGGTAATCACGTGGCGACCAACCGGCAGTTTCGCCTCGGTGTGCGGCAGTTGATCGAGGCGCCGACCATCGAGGCGCACCTCGGCGCCTTCGGAAGCGCGGATGACGAGGGAGGCGGTCTTCGCGACCACCGGTCGTGGCGCCGGTGTGCTGTCGGCCTGGGTCGAGTCGATGGGCAGGGGGAGCGTGACGCCGAGCAGACTGTCGCGGCCGGTGCCGGCGAGCGAGTCGGTCGGCAGCGAGTCGAGCGTCGACGCGCTCAGCCGCGCCCAAGAGCCACAGCAGCAACGCCAGCGTCGCAATGCCGACCGCGCTGCCGGCGGCAAGACGCACGCGGCGATTGTCACCGCGCGCAAGCGCCGGCGTCACGGACGTCGTGGCCGCGGCGCCCGCAATCCACGCGGTACCGGAGGCGGGCGCCGTGGGGAGCGCGGCGAGCGCCGACGCGAGATCGAGCGCCGTCGCGTAGCGCTGCTCCGGCCGCTTGGCCAACAGTCGCGAGATGATCGCGGCGAACCCGGGCGACAGGTGCGGCGCGATGCTGCGCGGATCGGGCGCGTCGTTGTCGATGTGCTGGCGGGCGACGGCGTACCAGTCGGTCCCCTCGAACGGGAGGCGACCGGTGGCGACGCGGAAGAGGGTGACGCCGAGTGCGTAGAGATCGCTTCGGCCATCCAGCGATTCGCCGCGCGCCTGCTCGGGGCTGAAGTAGTGGGGCGTCCCCACGACCTGATTCGTGGCGCTCAGATCCGCCCCGCCCTCGAGGGCGCGCGCGAGACCGAAGTCGCACACCACCGCTTCGCCGGACGCGCCGAACAGGATGTTGTCCGGCTTCACATCGCGGTGGATGACGCCGGCTGTGTGCGCGGCGGCGAGGGCGGCGGCCACGTCGAGCCCGAGCCGCACGGCCTCGGGCTCGGGCAGCGCGTCGCTCACCTGCAGGCGTCGAGCGAGGGCGCCGGGCAGCAGGTCCATCACGACCCAGGTCGCGTCATCGGAGCGGCCGACGTCGCGGATGGTGACGATGTTCGGATGGCGGAGCCGCGCGGCGGTGGTGGCTTCGCGCCGGAACCGTGCCTCGCTCGTGGCGTTCCCGGTGTGCTCGGGGCGGAGCACCTTCACGGCGACGGCGAGCTCCAACTCGGCGTCGTAGGCTTCGTACACCCACGCGTAGGCGCCGGAGCCGATGAGTCGGGTGAGCCGGTAGCGCTGTCCGAGGGTGTGGCCGACGAGGCGCTCGGGCACAGGGGCGGGGTGGGGACGGTCGACGGGGGCGCGCGTGCCTTTACACGGGCCGCGAGATTGCTTAACGTATTCGGCTTACATCACTTGCGATGTCGGGCGCCGTTCCAGCGCCTCGCGCCGGACCGGCGCGCCCGCCCTCGCTCCTTCTTTGCGGTGCGTCGCGCCGCAGCCCAGGTACCGCTTCCGGAATGGCCCCACGCGGGTGCTGCACCGGTTAGCGCGGAGAATACTACGAAGATGGCGTTCGACAAGGCACCCACGATCGAGAAGTATCGCGCCCACGACACCGACACCGGGTCCGCGCGAGTGCAGGTGGCCGTTCTCACCGAGCGGATCAACTACCTCACGGAGCACTTCCGCTCGCACCACAAGGATCATCACAGCCGGCGCGGCCTGCTGAAGATGGTCGGCAAGCGTCGCCGCCTCCTCGACTATCTCAAGCGAACGAATCTCGAGGGCTATCGTGCCCTCGTCCAGGAACTCGGCCTCCGCTACTGAGGCCGCTTGCAGGACCGATCGCGCGGGGGCGTGCTGCCACCCGCGCGATGTCGCATCTGGCAGCCATGCAACCACAAAGCAACCACGCAATGAAGCAGCGAATCGAGCGGACCTTCGCCGGCCGCACCCTTGTCATCGAAACCGGGTGGATGGCGAAGCAGGCGGCGGGATCCGCCTTGGTGCAGTATGGCGACACGATGGTGCTCGCCTCCGTCACCGTCAGCGACAACGAATCCCCCCTGCCGTTCTTCCCGCTCACGGTCGAATACAAGGAGCGCACCTACGCCGCCGGCAAGTTCCCGGGCGGCTTCATCAAGCGCGAAGGACGCCCGCAGGATCACGAGATCCTCGCGTGCCGCATCATCGATCGCTCCATCCGGCCGCTGTTCCCGGAAGGATTCAAGAACGAGGTGCAGGTCTTCGTGTACGTCATCTCCGCCGACCAGGAGAATGACCCCGACGTGCTCGCGCTCCTCGCGACGTCGTACGCGCTCAACGCCTCGCGCATTCCGTTCAAGGAGCCCATCGGCGGTGTCCGCGTCGGTCGCGTGCAGGGCCACTGGGTGCTCAATCCCACGTTCCAGCAGCGCGAGTTCTCCGATATCGAACTCGTCGTCGCCGGTTCGCAGGATTCCATCGTGATGGTCGAAGGTGGCGCGCTCGAAGTCAGCGAAGCTGACGTGCTCGAAGCGCTGCAGGTCTCGCACATGGGCATTCGCGAGCAGATCGGCATCCAGCACGAGCTGCTCAAGACCACGCAGCAGCCCACGATGACGTGGAAGAAGGCCGAGCCGCCCGCCGACGTGAAGGTGCGCGTCGAGGAGCTCGCCACGGGCCACATCACCGAAGCGCTCAATCAGAAGGACAAGCACACGCGCATCGAGGCCGTCGAGCGCAAGAAGAAGGAGCTTGCCGAAGGCCTGCTCGCCGAGTTCCCCGACAACGCGAAGGACATTCACGCGCTGCTCGGTGATGTCGAGTATTACGCGCTGCGCAATCAGGTGCTCGACACAAAGCGCCGTGTCGACGGTCGCACACTCGACGAAGTGCGCGACATTCACATCGACACCAGCCTGCTGCCGCGCACGCACGGTTCCGCGCTCTTCACGCGCGGTCAGACGCAGGCGCTCGTGGTGGCCACGCTCGGCACCGCCGCCGATGCGCAGCGGCTCGATTCGGTGAACGAGCCCAAGGAGCAGATGAAGACCTTCATGCTCCACTACAACTTCCCGCCGTTCTCCACGGGTGAAGTGCGTCCGGTACGCGGCACGAGCCGTCGCGAAATCGGCCACGGCAACCTCGCCGAGCGCGCGCTGCAGGCGGTGCTGCCGCCCGCCGAGGACTTCCCGTACACGATTCGCATCGTGTCCGACATCCTCGAGTCGAACGGCTCGTCGTCGATGGCGTCGGTGTGCGGTGGCTCGCTCGCGCTGTTCGACGCCGGTGTGCCCATCAAGGGTGCCGTGGCGGGTGTGGCCATGGGACTCATCACCGATGGGGCGCGCTACGCGATCCTGACGGACATCCTGGGCACCGAAGATCACCTCGGCGACATGGACTTCAAGGTCGCCGGTACGCGTGACGGCATCACGTCCATCCAGATGGACATCAAGATCGAGGGGCTCGACCTCAAGATCATGGCCGAAGCGCTCGAACAGGCGCGTCGTGGCCGCCTGCACATTCTCGGCGAGATGGACAAGGCGCTTGACGCGCCGCGCGCCGAACTGTCGCCGTGGGCGCCGCGCATCGTGCAGATCAAGATCCCGGTCGACAAGATCGGCGAGCTCATCGGCCCGAAGGGCAAGACCATTCGCGGCATTCAGGACGAGACCGGCGCGACGCTCAGCGTCGAGGACGACGGCACCGTCACGATCGCGGCGGTTGGCGCCGAGCCGATGGAGCGGGCGCGTCAGATGATCGCCGCGCTCACCGCCGAGCCGGTGGTGGGCGAGGTGTACGAAGGCGTCGTCAAGAGCACGACGGCGTTTGGCGCGTTCGTCGAGATCATGCCCGGGACCGAGGCGCTGCTGCACATCTCGGAGCTCAAGCATGAGCGCGTGGCGAACACCGAGGATGTGGTGAAGAAGGGCGATCGTGTGCGTGTCAAGCTCGTCGATCGCGATGAGCGTGGCCGTCTGCGACTGTCGATGAAGGCGCTGGAGCCGCGTCCGGAAGGGATGCCGGAGCCCGAGCCGTCCGAGGCCCGTCCGCCGCGTGGCGAGGGTGAGTCGGGTGGCCGTCGCGGTGGTCCGCGCGGGCGGGAGCGCTCCCGCTGAGCGCGCGCGGCGTACTCGCCGCGTCGGTCCTTGATGCAGTGAGCCGGCCGGTGTCCGATCAGACACCGGCCGGTGTGCATCGAACCGACGCGCCGAACGGACTCACGGTGCTCTCGGAGTACATGCCGGGACGACGCACAGTCGCCTTCGGCGCGTGGGTGCGGTATGGCACATTGCACGAACGTCGCGAGCAGATGGGGCTCGCGCATCTCCTCGAGCACATGGTGTTCAAGGGCACGGCGTCGCGCACGGCGCGCGATCTCGCGTTCTCGCTCGAGTCGCTGGGTGGGTCGCTCGATGCCTACACGGAGCGCGAGTTCACAAGCTACCAGGCGCGTGTGCTCGATCGTCATCTCGAGACGGCCGTGGACGTCGTGGGCGATCTCGTGTTTCACCCGAAGCTCGCCGAGGCGGATCTCGCCCTCGAGCGACAGGTGATTCTCGAAGAGATCGGGATGGTCGAGGACACGCCCGATGACCTCATTTTCGATCTCCACAACGAGGCGTTGTGGGGCGACCATCCGCATGCGTGGCGCATTCTCGGCACGCGCGAGACGGTGTCGTCGCTCGATGCCGACGCGCTGCGCGCGCTCTGGCGTGCGCAATATCAACCCGCGCGGCTGGTCGTCGCGGCGGCGGGCAATGTGACGCACGAACAACTGCTCGAGGTGCTCGCACGCGCCGGCTGGCTCGATGCGGCAGCTGGCAGCGCCGAGGCCCCCTCGGTGCCGGTGGCAACACCATCGATCAGTGCGCGTGTGCATCACGCGCGGAAGGACATTTCGCAGGTGCACGTCGTGCTTGGCGGCGCGGCGACCTCGGTCACCGATTCGCGTCGGCACGCGTTCGGCTTGCTCGGCACGCTCGTGGGCGGTGGCATGAGCAGTCGCCTGTTCCAGCGGGTGCGCGAGGAGCTGGGCTACGCGTACAGCGTCTACCATTTCCATTCGCCGTTTGCCGACACGGGATCACACGGGATCTATCTGGCCAGCGCGCCGGAGACGGCGCAACTCGCGCTCGATGCCGCGCGCGAGATCCTGCGCGACGTGGCAACGAACGGTCTGCCGGAGGCCGAGTTGGAGGCCGGCAAGCAGCAGTTGGCCGGCCAGCTCGTGATGTCTCTGGAGAGCGTCAGCGCGCGGATGTATCGCGCCGCCACGTCCGCGCTGTATCATGAACCGGTGCGTACGATCGATGAGTTGCTCGAGGAAGTGGCCGCTGTGAACGTCGCGCAAGTGGCCGACGTCGCGCGCACCTTCTTCGATCCTGATCGCGCCACCCTCGTCAGCCTCGGCCCTCGCGCTGTTCGCTGACGGGTCACTCCCCAACTTTTCGCCATTCCTGCCATGCGCATCGGCGTACCGAAGGAAATCAAGACGAATGAGAACCGCATCGCGCTGGTCCCGGCGGGTGCGGAAGCGTTGGTGGCCGCCGGCCATCAGGTGTTCATCGAGACGGGCGCCGGCATCGGCAGCGGCTTCGAAGACGCCGCGTACGAAGCGGTCGGCGCGACCATCGTGCCCGACGCGGCGAGCGCGTGGGGCCAGGCGGAGCTGCTCCTCAAGGTGAAGGAGCCGATCGCGAAGGAGTGGCAGTACCTGCGCAGCGATCTCACGCTGTTCACGTACCTCCACTTCGCGGCCGACGAGGAACTCACGCGCGCGCACCTCAAGAGCGGCGCCACGTGCATCGCCTACGAGACGGTGGAGCTCGCCACGCGCGAACTGCCGCTGCTCACGCCCATGTCGGAAGTCGCGGGGCGCATGGCGGTGCAGCAGGGCGCCAAGTACCTCGAGAAGCTCTACGGCGGACGCGGTGTGCTGCTCGGTGGCGTGCCGGGTGTGGCGCCGGCCAAGGTGGTCATCCTTGGTGGCGGTGTCGTGGGCACCAACGCGGCCAAGATGGCGGCCGGCCTTGGCGCGAAGACGGTCATCCTCGATCTGTCGCTCGAGCGGCTGCGCTATCTGAGCGATGTGATGCCTGCCAACGTGCAGCTCATCCACTCCAATCGCCACAACATCCTCGAACAGATCAGCACGGCCGATCTGGTGATTGGTGGCGTGCTCATTCCCGGGGCGAAGGCGCCGCGGCTCATTCGCCGCGAGGACCTGGCGCGGATGCGTCCGGGCGCCGTGATCGTGGATGTGGCGGTGGACCAGGGCGGGTGTGTCGAGACGATCAAGCCGACGACGCACGAGGACCCGACCTACGTGGTGGACGGTGTGATTCACTACGGCGTGGCGAACATGCCCGGCGCGGTGCCGCGCACGTCCACCCTGGCGCTCACGAATGCCACGCTGCCGTACGCCCTGCAGCTGGCCAACAAGGGGTGGAAGGCGGCGCTGCGCGACTCGGTGCCGCTCCGAAAGGGGCTCAACATGACCGGCGGGGTGGCCACCTACAAGGCCGTCGCGGACGCCTTCGGGATGCCGTATCAGGAGGCCGAGCAGTTCATCGGGTGACCGCTGGCTCGGTGGCCTAGATCACGCAATCCCAACGGCTTGCCCGCTATCGGGTCAACCGATAGCTTAGGTCATCATCGCTTCCGCCGTCACGTAGGCGAGCGGGCGATCCATCGGGTTCGGACTCCCTCCGGGACGCCGAACCACCGACCGGATCGCCCGGTTGCATTTCGTGGTGCCTCCGTTCTGCATCTCACGCGCCGCGCCCCGCGCTGTGCGCGTTCCCCCGGTATCCGGATGTTCTGGCCCTTCAAGAAGGCGTCGCTGTTTCCCGCCAACGCCATTGCCGTTGACCTCGGCACGGCGAACACGCTGATCTACGTGAAGGGCGAGGGGATCGTGCTCAACGAACCCTCCGTGGTCGCGCTCGATCGCGAAACCAAGAAGATCAAGGGCGTCGGCCTCGAGGCCAAGCGCATGCTCGGGCGCACGCCCGACGGCATCATGGCCGTGCGTCCCATGAAGGACGGCGTCATCGCCGACTTCGACGTGACGGAAAAGATGCTCCGCTACTTCCTCACGCTCGTCATCGACAAGCACGTCTTCAAGGTGAAGCCGCGTGTGGTCGTGTGCGTGCCGTCCGGCATCACCGAAGTGGAAAAGCGTGCCGTCCGCGACTCTGCGCTCGGTGCCGGTGCGAAGGAAGTCTTCATGGTCACCGAGCCCATGGCGGCGGCCATCGGCGTCGGTTTGCCGGTCGATTCTCCCACGGGCAACATGGTGATCGACATCGGTGGTGGCACCACCGAGATCGCCGTGATTGCGCTCAGTGGCATCGTGAGCGACACGTCCATTCGCACGGGCGGCGACGAACTCGATACGAGCATCGTGCAGTTCATGCGTCGCAACTACAACCTGCTCATCGGTGAACCCACCGCCGAGCAGGTGAAGATCACCATCGGCAGCGCGTATCCGGTGGGCGAAGAGCGTGAGATGGAAGTGAAGGGACGCGATCTCGTCTCCGGCATTCCCAAGACGGTGCGTGTGCACTCGAGCGAGATTCGCGAAGCACTGCAGGAGCCGATTCAACAGATCGTCGATGCGGTGCGACGCGCGCTCGAAATCACGCCGCCGGAGCTCGCGTCCGACATCGTCGATCGCGGGATCGTGATGACGGGTGGTGGTGCGCTGATTCGTGGCCTCGATGTCCTGCTGAGTCAGGAAACCGGCTTGCCCATTCACGTTGACGACGAGCCGCTCACGTGCGTCGTGCGCGGGACGGGCAAGATCCTCGACGACGAAGAGAAGTACTGGTCGGTTCTCACGACCTGACGCTGCCGTGCCGCCTCGCTCTGCTCGCTCCGGCAATCGGCTCGACACGGGATTGCTCATCGCGTGCGGGCTGGCCAGCGTCCTTGCCCTGTTGCTTCCCGATCGATTGAGCGATCCCGTGGCCGGGATCGTGCGACGTACCGTACTCGCGCCACTGCTCGGCGCGCAGCAGCGCACCGAATCGATGCGCGCCGCCATCGCGGCACGTGGTGCGGCGTTGCAGACGGGCGCGGCGGCCGCGGAGCAGGCGCTGCGTGCGCCCGCGCTGGAACGCGAGAATGCGACGTTGCGCGGACTGCTTGGGCTCGCCGGTCGCGTGCGCTCGGGCTTCGTCATTGCGGACGCGTTTCATCCCACTGGTGTGGTGGATGATTTTTCGCTCACCATCGCCGCCGGTGCGTCGGGTGGTGTGACGGCGTACGCGCCGGTCGTCACGGCCGATGGACTTGTTGGCATGATCGAAGCGGTCGATCGCACCACGAGTCTCGCGATCACGTGGGCGCATCCGGATTTCCGCGTCAGTGCGGTGAGTGCCGACGAGTCGGCGTTCGGGATCGTGCAGCCACACCTCGGACAGGGCGCCGATCGCTACCTGCTCGAGTTGCGCGGCGTGCCGTTCCGTGCCTCGCTCGATTCCGGGTCGCTGGTCGTGAGTTCCGGTCTCGGGGGACCGTACCCGCGCGGCATCGCCATCGGGACCGTGATCAGCGAACTGCCAACGATCGAACGGTGGTCG
The DNA here is from genome assembly GCA_025453875.1 of Gemmatimonadaceae bacterium. Taxonomy (GTDB): domain Bacteria; phylum Gemmatimonadota; class Gemmatimonadetes; order Gemmatimonadales; family Gemmatimonadaceae; genus JAABRT01. The sequence goes on from JALOPN010000043.1 coordinate 18,311, forward strand.
CGCACGTATCTGCTCAAGCCGTCGGTGCTGCCGTCGTCGTTGTCGTCCGTCATGGTGCTGCTCTCGTCGGCGCCGCGCGAGCAGCTGCTGAGTGCGTGGACCAATGTGCAAGCGGCCGACTCGGCCATGCGCGCCGTGGTCGCCGCGAGCGACTCGTCGGCGCGTCAGGCGGCCATGGCTGAACTGGCGGCGCGACGCGCCGTCATGCAGGCGGCGGCCGACAGCGCGCGCGCGGACTCCGCGATGGCCGGTCTCGGGCCGGCCCCTGGTGTGCAGATTCCCATCGTTGCGCCGGGCGGCCGCCCGCCGGCGCCGGTGCCGGGTGTCCGTGTGCCGCCGCCGGCGGTGCGCGCGGACACGGGGCGTCGTCCACCGGGAGCGCCCCGATGACGCTCGCGGAAACGGGACGGGCAATCGTCGGCTTTCTGGTCCTGCTCGTGGCGCACTTCACGCTGCGCCCGTTGCTGGGTGGCCCGGTGCTGATCGATTTCCTCACCATTGCCGTGCTGTTCAGCGCCGTCCGCGTCCGCCCGGGCGTCGCGGCGGTGATCGGGTTCGCCGTCGGGCTCTCGATCGACTCGCTGTCGCCCGGCCACTTCGGCACGGCGGCGGCTGCCTACACCGCCGTCGCCTTTGTGGCAGCCCGCTTGAATGCCGCGTTCTTCACCGACAACATTTCGTTGACCGGCGCGTTCGTGCTCGCGGGGAAGTGGGTGGTGGATGCCATCATTCTGCTGCTCGCGGGGGGACTCGCCGGCAGCGGCAGTCTGCTGCAGTTGCTCCTCTGGTCGCCGCTGTCGGCGATGGTCACGGCGCTCGTGGCGGTGCTGCTGCTCATGGTCGCGCGCCCGTGGTTTGCCGCGCCCGTGGCCGCGAATCGTCGGTGACGATTCACATGGTGGTGTGCGCTGTGCTCGCCTTTTCGAATTGCCTCGTCGGGCCATGAGCTTCCTGTCCTTTGTCCGGAGCCGCGCGTGAGTTTTCACCCGAACGAAGTGGCGCGTCGCGCCCGTGCGGTGCGAGCGGTGCTCACGCTCGTCATCGCCGGATTGGGCCTGGCCTTTTTCCGCGTGCAGGTGCTGCGCAGTTCGCAGTACGCGCTGCAGGCCGATGGCAATCGCATGCGCGAGGTGCCGCTCGTTGCGCCGCGCGGCATCATCTACGATCGCAACGGCGAGATCATCGCGGAGAACCTGCCGGGGTACTCGGTTTCCTTGTTGAGTCCCACCGCCGACTCCCTTGCGTCGGCACTCGATGCGCTCTCGAAGCTGGTACCGATCGATGAGCAGCATCGCAACCTGGTGATGCGTCGCTACGAGCGAGCGCGCAATCAACCGGCGGTGATCTTCAATGACGCGCCGTTCGAGATCGTCTCGACGCTCGAAGAGCATCGTGTGCAGTTCCCCGAGCTCATCATCCAGAACAGCCCCAAGCGCTACTACCCCGATGGCGAGGCGGTGGCCGCCGTCATGGGCTACATCGGTGAGATCAATGAGCTCGAACTGACGCTGCCGAAGTTCGAGGGCTACAAGCCGGGGCAGCTGATCGGCAAGGTGGGGCTCGAGCGGCAGTATGAGGCGCAGCTGCACGGACGCGAGGGCAGTCGGTTTGTCGAAGTCGACGCCCGAGGGCGCGTCGTGCGCGATCAGGGCGTGCGTCCCGACATCCTTCCCGAAGCACCACCGCCCATCACGAGCACGCTCGACATGGAGCTGCAGCGCTTCATTCATGAACGCTACAAGGATTCGCTGCTCGGCGCGGTTGTGGCCATCGATCCGAAGACCGGTGGTGTGCTCGCGTTGTACAGCGGGCCGACGTACGACATCAATCGCTTCACGGGAAGCATGCCGCCGTCGTACTACAATCAGCTGAATACCGACCCGCGGAAGCCGATGTACAACAAGGCGACGCAGGGCGCGTATCCGCCGGCGTCGACCTGGAAGCTCGCGACGGCTGTGATGGCCATGGAAATGGGCGTTGCCGACATCGACACGTACATGGAGCGGCCCTGCACGGGCGGCTACATGTTCGGCAATCGCTTCTTCCGCTGCTGGAAGCACGACGGGCACGGGAACGTCAACATGCGGCAGGCGATTGCGACGTCGTGCGACACCTACTTCTACCAGCTGGGTCTCAAGATCGGCCTGTCGAACCTGGTAGCCGGTGGCATTCGCATGGGCTTCGGTTCGCGCAGCGGCATCGACTACCCGCAGGAAACGATGCCGAAGTTTCCGGGGGCCGACATCACGCGCTACTACAACGAGAAGTACGGCGCGCGCAACTGGACCAATGCGGTGACCCTCAACCTCTCGATCGGGCAGGGCGAGAACTCGCAGACCGCGATCAACATGGCGCGCTTCTACACCGCGCTCGCCACCGATGGCACGGCCCCCCGCCCGCATCTCATTCAGCAGGATGTGCCGCGCGAGCGGCTGTTCTCGATTCGCCCCGAGCAGCTGGCGGCGTTGCGCGAGGCCATGGCCGACGTGGTCTCGAGCCGCGGAACGGCGGGCAGTGCGGCGGTGCAGGGGATCACGATCGCGGGCAAGACGGGTACCGCGCAAAACGCCGGTCCGGATCACGCCTGGTTCGTGGGCTTCGCACCGTACGAAGATCCGAAGATCGTGGTGGCCGTGTTCGTGGAGTTCGGCTTGCACGGCTACTCGGCCGCCCGCATCGCGACCAAGGTGATGGAGAAGTATCTCAAGACGACGCTCGTGAACGCGTCGGCGACGACCGACGCCCAGTGAGCGCGGAGCGAATCGCATGACCGTACCGCGCCTCGGTGGACGTCCCGCGACGCTCGATTATCCGCTGCTGCTGACCGCGCTGCTGTTGTCGGTGATGGGCATCGCCATGGTGTACTCCGCGGGGCAGACCGACATCGCGGCGGGTGCGGCGACCGCTGCGTGGCAGCGACAGCTCATCTGGTTCTTCGTGGCGCTTGGCAGCGCCTTCGTGGTCACCCGCTCGTCGGTGCGCTTGATCGAGTGGGCCGCCTGGCCGGCGTACGCCACGAGCGTGATGTTGCTCGCCATCGTGCTCGTCTTCGGCACGGGTGCGGGCACGGCCGAGAGCATGAAGGGGTGGCTGACGATTGCGGGACGACGAATCGGCCAACCCTCGGAGCTTGCGAAGATCGCCGTGGTGCTCATGCTCGCGAAGGTGCTCGCGAGCATGCGCGGAACGCCGCGATCACTGGTCGAGTTGTGGAAACCGCTGCTGGTGATGGCGGTGCCCTGCCTGCTCGTGCTCAAACAGCCCGATCTTGGCACCGGACTCGTGTTCGTCGGCATCGGGTTCGGCATGCTGTTCTGGTCGGGCGTGCCCTGGCCGTTGCTCGTCCGTGCTCAACGTCACCATCGGCGTCGTGGCCCCACTCGTCTGGGACAAGCTCAACATCTACCAGCAGCGCCGCCTGCTGGTGTTCCTCGATCCGCAATACGATCCGCAGCACGCCGGCTATCAGGTGCGGCAGTCGATCTACGCGATCGGGTCCGGTGGCTTCACTGGCAAGGGGTACACGCTCGGCACGCAGAAGCGCCTCGGGTTTCTCCCCGCCCACTACACCGACTTCATCTTTGCCGTGGTCGGTGAGGAGCTGGGTTTCATCGGCGTGTCCATCGCGCTCAGTCTCTTCCTCGCGCTCTTCCTGCGCAGCACGCGCGTTGCACAGCGCGGCAGCGACATGTTCGCGAGCCTCGTCGCCTTCGGGTTGGCCACCGGCTGG
>JALOPN010000267.1 GCA_025453875.1 Gemmatimonadaceae bacterium
GCCTGCGGGAACCGCGAGGCGATCGCGCCGTCGGCACGCGCCACCGACAGGAGCACGTCCGCCGTGCTGCGCGTGTCGAAAATGGGCGGTTCCATCGTGGGCTGCAGCAGGCTGCGCTGTCCGGCACCCGCCACCGCATCGCCCCAGCTCTCGAGCCAGTGATTGTCGGGGAGGATGAGATCGCACAGCTCGCTCGTTTCGTCGGGCCAGCTCGAGAACGAGACCTTGAAGCCAACCTTCGCAAACGCGTCAGCGAATCCGACCGAGGCAGGCAGCGTGTGCGCGAGGTTCACGTTGCGCACGAAGGCGAGCGGCACGTTGCCGGCGGCCATCTGCTCGACAGTCGCGACGACGTCGAGGTACGACGCGATGCCATCGAAGCTGCGGTGCGCCTGCGCGGGCTTGATCGTGACGCCGACGCTGCCGTTCTGCTTGTTGATGTCGGCCACCATGCGACCGCACGCCACCGCATCGGCACCCGTGATACCGCAAAGCGCGAGCACCGACGAACCGGCCGACTTGATGGCGGCGATGAGCGCCTCGATCACCGCGGGCGCGACATCCGATGCCTCAGCCGCAGCGGCGACCGAACCGGCACCCGTGATCGCGTCGCAGATCGCCATCTCACTGCCAGGACGCGCCGGAATCCACTGATCGGCGTTCAGACCGGTGAGCGAACGACGCGCGCCGACGTAGACGAGGCGCGGCGCCTTGTCGAGCTTCGCACGCGCATCGGCCCACGCGAGTTCCTGCGGCACGCGATGGCCCCAGCCATCGAGGAAATCCGCACCGAAGCTCACGACGAGCGACGCCGCGTTGAAGTCGATCTCCGGCCACGCCACACCGTACGCTTCGCGGTTGGCCGCAATGGCCGAGGCGGGCGCCGTGGAGTCGACCGAGAGGTGCGCGGGCATCCCCTGTGCGGCGAGCCACGCATCGAGCATGCCCGGGAAGCTGCCCGTCTCATGCTTGTTGAAGAAGGCGACGTTGGCCGCTCCACCGCGGCTCTTCGTCTCGCCGATCTTCTGGCTCAGCGTCTCCAGCGCCTTCTCCCACGTGACGGGCGCAAGCGCGCCATTCTCACGCAGCATCGGCTGCCGATAGCGATCGGGGTTGTAGAGCCCCTGCATTGCCGACAGACCCGTGGCGCAGATCGCGCCGCGGCTGTCCGGATGCGCCGGATTGCCCTCGAGCTTGATCGGGCGACCGTCACGCACTTCCGCGAGCACACCGCACCCCGTCGCGCATTCGCGGCAGGTCGTCGCGTAGAACTGCGAAACGCCCGCGACCGTGTTGTCGGGGGACGAGACATAGGGGACAAGCTTCCCGACCTTCTCCGACGAGCAACCCACCACAGCCGTGGTGGCGCCCGTCGCGCCGAGAATCTTGAGGAAGTCTCGGCGCTTGACGCCGCTTCCCGCTTCAGTGCTCATGCAGTCACTCCGCTCCTGGCGGCTGCTCGTGCGACACCCCCGGATCTTCCTCCGGACGCCGCACGAGGTAAGGGGTCAGTCGAGGATCAGTAGTGGCAGACGGCGCAATCGTACCGCGCCTTCTTCACGGGTTCATTCGCCAGCGCCTGCACGACGCTGTCCGGCGCCCCGGCGAGGCGCGCACCTTCGGCCGGCTTGTAGCCCTGCACGTGGCAGTTGATGCACCAGCCCATGTTGAGCGACGCATACTGCTTCACCGGCTCGTAGCCGGCACCGACGCCCGCGGCGCCCTGCTTCTGGATCTCGCCGTGACACGTCTGGCAGGTGACGCCAGCGTTCACGTGACGCATGTGCGGGAACTGCACGTAGTCCGGCACCTTGTGCACACGCTGCCACGGGATGGGCTCCTTCTTGGCCCAGTACTCGGCGAGCTTCTTGATCTCTTCCGAGCCGTTGGCCGCCACCAGCGTGTGGCAGCCCATGCAGGTGGCAACGGAGGCGTTGCCCGGGTCCGCGGCCTTGTTGGCCTGCGAGTGGCAGTACAGGCAGTTCATCCCCAACTTCTCGACGTGCGGGTTGTGAATGAACTTGATCGGCTGCTCAACGATCTTCCCCTGCGAGGAAGAGGCGCCGCTGTAGGCGGAGAGAAACGTCGCCGCCGCCGCGAGGGCGAGAAAGCCGGGAATGACTGTCCACTTCTTCTTCGTCGTCATCGACTCGACCGTGCCGGTGGAGTGGTGAGGCGTCCGTGGGGGACTCCGCTCAGCAGGCAGCAACCAGGACCTGAACACAGGTCGTGGGCATCCGTCCAAAAGGAGGCCGGGAAGAACAAGCCGGTAGTATGTCCGGGACCGTATTTGTACGCAAGTGCAATACTGACATCGCGTAGCGCGTTTCCCGATACGTCCCGATCAGGCACCGCGTACATGCACGTTCCCGAGCGTCAACACAACGTGACATGATTTGGTTTCCACGAATGTCGCGCCGCGGCCACACCCGCTCTGGCGCACCGGGCAACCACGTGCAATCAGCGCCGAGAACGCGTCGGATTCGGGAGCGGAAGTGTCGGCCGCACACTCGCATCGGCCAGTGCGATGAGGGCGCGCGACTGCTGCACCAGGCGCATCGGCCACTGGCTCCCATACACCCACGGCGCGCCACCCATTGCCCGCAGCAGGACCGAGAAGTGGTCTTCCGGTGGCCCCCAGACCCACCCGAAGTCGAAGTGGATGCAGGCCTGCTCCTCCACCGTCAGTCCCCACCACACTTCCTCGATCAGCTCACGACCCGCGCCACTGATGACCAGCGTCGCGCCCGTGCCCGCGCGGACAATCGCACGGAGCGTGGCGGCCGAGACGTCGCCCGCGACATCATGCATGTGCCGCTGCCGCAGGTCCTCCACGCGCACCGTCACGTGCAAGGCCACGTCGCGTTCCGCGCAGGCGGCAGCGAGCCGGGCGAGGCCGGCGTGCCCCGCCCCCAGTCCCCACTGCGCCGGATACACGCGCACCGACGTCGCGCCCGCGCGCACGCCGCGATCGAGCTCCCGCTCCCAGTGCGGCCAATCGGGTCGCACGGCCACCGCGGGCTCCAGAATGTCACGATACGGCGCGAGCGCGTCGATGAGACGATCGTTGCCGGGCGCCGGATCGCGCTGCCACGCCGAGGGCAGCCACCCCACCCACGCGCGCGCCACGCCCTCACGCGCCAGCACGCGCACCA
>JALOPN010000268.1 GCA_025453875.1 Gemmatimonadaceae bacterium
TTCCAGGCGGACGATCGGGCGTTGCCGGTGGGCGTGCGCACGCTCGCGAACCTCGCGGTGGACTTCCTGCGGAATGGTGGCGTGAAGGTGGTGCAGTAGGGGGCGGGCGCGTGCGCGTCACCGCCCCCCGTCGCCGCTGCTACTTGAAGAAGATCCCGAGTCCGAAGTAGCAGGGGTCGGCACCACATGTGAACATGTTGACCTTGATGCTGTACGTGCCGGTTGTTTTCACGCGGTAGCGCATCACCGGGACGTCATCGTCTGACGTGTCGCTGGTGAGCTCGCGTCCGGCAGCGTCGGCCAGCGTGAGGTCGACATCCTTGCAATCACCGTCGCAGACCCCGGTGATGTAGTAGTCGTTACCCGCGAAGAGTCGGATGTTCCACGTCTCCTCCTCGCCCTGATTCAGTCGGCCAATGATGTACTTGCTCGACGAGTAACCCTCTTCGCTGACGCGCTCGAACAGCGCGTTGAGCTGATTCCACGTGGTCACGGCGTAAGATTGGGCCTCGACGGCGCGAGGGGCCGTGAGCGCTACGGTGCGCGCGCGATTGCGGAAGGCGCTGGACAAAGGGGCGCGTGCCGTTGCCAAGCTGTGAGGCATCACTCTGGCGTCAGGTATGTACGAACGGTCGCGCGCAACCGATCTGCGAAAGCGTAGATGGAATCCGGTGAATCAAGACTGACGATTTCCTCCTCCTTCGCCTCGTTGAAGAGCCCAAGACGAAGGCGTGCTGCGTTGTTGAAGCGAAGCCGACAGATAGGGCGCCTATTGTTGTCGTCAAGCAGGATGGCGCAGTAACTCTGTGCATCCCGCATCACGACGCGCTTCGTCTCTACGAGCTCCCGAACAATGGCGCGCACGATGTGGAAGCCTTCGATTTCCTCCGGCGACGTCACAACCCTCTGTTCGTCTGGCTGCGTTCCTGTGTTGGGTGCAGTCTCAGCGACGGCTCGAGCTTCCGTCTGTGTGGATGTCGACACGGATTCCGGCGCCATCGCTCCTTTGAGGCGCTCGTTGATTCGCTCGCCAATCAGTTGGTCGAACGCTCGTCGTGTGAGTTGGACGAACTGATCTCGTACCGCGGGTGTGAAGCGGCGACCGTTGAGCAAGTCGGAGGCGACCAACCTTACGAACTCCTCAGACGGACTCACTGTCCATTCCTGAAGTCTCGACTGAATCGCACGCGTGTACTTGAGTTCGTTGGCGGTCGTCAGTATGGACTCAAGGTCATATGCCGACTTCGCAAACTTCTTCAGTTCCTCAACGTCCCGATCCTTGAAGTCGAGAATGTTGAACTCGAAGAACGGCTTGTCGTCCATCTTATTTGGACGCTCTAGATCCGTAAAGAACCGATAGCGGATACCATTCGTCAGGACGCCGAAGCGGGCCTCTGTGACGTGAAAATACCGAAAGAGCTGGCCTGCGTGATTGATGTTCAGATCCGCGCCAGCCTTCTTGCACTCAACGAGGATGATGGGCTTACCCTCTCGAAGAATGGCATAGTCCACCTTTTCATTTTTCTTCGTACCGACGTCAGCGACGAGCTCGGGCGTAACCTCGGTTGGGTCGAATACGTTGTAGCCGAGCAGTTGAATGAAGGGCATGACCATGGCATTCTTGGTCGCCTCTTCGGTCTGGATCATCTCGCGCGTGGTCTCAATGCGCGATGCGAGTAGCCGCAGCTGGTCCTTGAAGTCCATGGCAAGTTCGTGTCCGATGAGGGAGGGGAGAAGTGACGAATCGCAAGTATTCTGTCGGCGCGTAGCCGGAAGCGGAAGCCACACCTTGCGTTGTGGCGAGCTGTTCTTCCCAACGGACGCTTCAGCGTCCGGCAGGGGTGAATACGAGGCCACCCATCACTCCGGCACCCGCAGCCGCCGCACCTCCACGAAGGGAACGCCGTCGTCGTCGGTGACTACGCCGAGCACCCGATCCCCGCGTACGTCGAGCGGGCGGAAGCGCGGCGGAACGGCGACGTCGCCGAGCCACACGCCGCGGTTGTCGAACACGCTCCAGCGTGTGGGAGTGTCACCTTCGTCCGGCCATACGCCAGCGCCCAGCCAGAGGCGTGCGTTCCGGTCAACGAAGGCGTACTCGAACAGCGGGACCCGCGTGCCGAACGGACCCGCCTCAAGCTCAGCGCGCCGCGCGGCGGCGGCCGCTGGGCCGTTGAAGCGCGCGAACTCTTCGAGGGTGTGCTGGATCCAGCGCTGCGTCAGCGCGGGCGTGACCGGCTCGGCGTCCACCGTTCGACGAAGAGCGCGCCGCAGGCTGCCGCGCGCGTCGCGGAACTGCACGTCGTAGCGATCGGTGGTGCCCCACCAGAAGCCGAAGGAGTCGACTGCGAAGACGGCGCGATGTGCCGGGCCAAGCGGGACGGTATTGCCATCGGGGAGAATCCGCTGCTCGCGCGACGGCAACCGCGCAATCACCGCCGCGTCGCCGGTTGTGATGTCCACCCGCACGATGTCGGTCGTGTCCCACTGCACGCCGGGCGGCGCGCCGGGACGATAGCCGCGACCAGGGTCGTAGAGCAGCAGTCCACCATCCGCGAGCAGACCAAACGCTGCCAGATTTCCGCTTGAGGGGGTCGCGACCGAGCGCGACCCGCCAGAGGTGAGCGAGTGGACCGTGATGCGCCGCAGTCGCTGGTCGTGCGTGACGAGCGAGTCGCCCGCCCACGGGGCGAGTGTGCTGATCGACTGCCACTCGCCCGGCCCGTCGCCTCGGCGCCCGAGCGTCTGTTGGTGTACGCCGGTGGGCGAGAAGACGCGCACCTCGCTGGTGGCCAGCTCGGTCACCACGATGCGATCGTCGGCAAGCAGCAGGCCGAGTCCGACGAACGTGAACTGCTCCGGACCGGCCGCCTCGCGACCAATGCGCACCAGAGGCACCGAATCGAGCGAAGCCGGCGCCTCTCCCCACAGCGGGGCGACGTTCGACACGATGACGGCACCGGCGGAATCGGTTTCGAGCCGCTGGCCGACCGGGCGCGGCGAGTCGCCGGGGGCACACGCAGCGATCACGGCTGCGGCGCCGGCGGCGAGGAACGGTGGTGTGTGGATGCGCACGGGAGGACGATGCGGGAGGAGGTGAGAACTCACTCTACCCGCGCCGCGCCCGCTGGTTCACCATCGCCTACTTCGCCTTCCCCTTCGGCGTCCACAACAGCTGCACACCAATGCTGCCGCCGTTGAACGACTGGCCACCACTCGTCGTGTAGTCGAGCGCGGTGTAGGTGAGCGCGATCGCCTTGTAGCCAACTTCGGCCGTGAAGCCGGTGGCTGCGCCGAACGAAGCATCCGGCACGAAGCCGTCGCCGTTGAACGAGTTGTTCACGTGCGACACGAGCCCGGCGCCGGCGCGCATGCCGTTGGGGAAGTCATAGCTGCCCACGAGCTCGATCGGGATGCGCGTGAAGCGGATATTCGCGTTGTCCGCCGCCGTGGTGACGTACTTGATGCCGAGCGTGCCACGCAG
>JALOPN010000044.1 GCA_025453875.1 Gemmatimonadaceae bacterium
GCGCTGCGCGCGACGCCCAACCCGGCCTTCGGGCAGGATGCGCTGGGCGGTCCATTCGGCGCGCGGCCGTGGTATCGCTACAACGTCACCGGGACCGATCTGCAGATCTGGCCCACGTTCAACGTGTATCTCGTGAAGCGTGGCGCGCAGGTGTGGAAGGTGCAGCTCGTGGGCTACTACGACACGCAGGGGCAGTCACGCCGCATCACGGTGCGCTCGGCGCGGCTGCGATGAGGTAGACGGAGGCGCGGCGCGCGCGGATCTTTCCGCGCGTGTCCGCGCCTCCGCCGTCTCTGCCGCCCGATACCCACCCCGCGCGATGGCGCGTGCTGGGGCTGCTCGCGGTCGCCGAGTTACTCGGCATGGCGCTGTGGTTCGTGGGCAGTGCGGCAGGACCCATCCTTCAGGCGCGCTGGGCGCTGACGCCCGGGGCACTCGCGTGGCTCACGAACGCCGTCCAGCTCGGCTTCGTGTTGGGCACGGCGGCGAGCGCCTTGCTCAATCTCGCCGATGTGGTCCCGTCGCGACGCCTGTTCGCGTGGAGCGCAGCCGCAGGTGCCATCGCGAATCTGCCGCTGGCCTTCACCGACTCATTCGCGGTCGCGCTGCTCTCGCGTCTGTTGGCCGGTGTCTGCCTTGCGGGCGTGTACCCACCGGCCATGAAGATGGCGGCGACGTGGTTTCGCGCGCGGCGCGGCCTCGCGGTAGGCATCATTGTCGGTGCGCTCACCGTCGGCAAGGCAGCACCGTATCTCGTGCAAGCGTGGCCCGGCACGAGCGTGGCAACGCTCACGATCATCGCCAGTGCGTGCGCGCTGATCGCCTCGCTCCTCGTGGCCACCGCGTACCACGATGGACCGTTCGCGTTTCCCTCGCGTCCCTTTGCGTGGACGCGATTGCGTGACGTGATGAGCGCGCGTCGCTACCGGCTTGCCCTCGGCGGTTACCTCGGCCACATGGCCGAGTTGTACAGCTTCTGGACGTGGATCGCGATGTTCTTCGCGACGAGCGAAGCCGCGCGTGTGGCGCGCGGTGGGAGTGCGGCGCCGTCGTGGCTCGTCGGCACACTCGCGTTTGGTGTCATCGCGGCGGGCGGTGTGGGCTGTGTGTGGGGCGGCCTCGCGTCCGATCGTCTGGGTCGTGAGCGACTCGTGGTGCGCGCCATGGCGTGGAGTGGTGCGTGTGCGTTGCTGATCGGCGCTGCGTGGGGACGAAGCTGGTGGCTGCTCGCGCCCATCGCGCTGGTGTGGGGATTCTTCGTGATCGCCGACAGTGCGCAGTTCAGCGTGCTCGTCACCGAAAGTGTGGAGCCCGCCGCCGTCGGGACCGCGCTCACGTTGCAGGTGTCGCTCGGCTTCCTGCTCACCACGATCACGATTCAACTCGTCCCGATGCTCGCGGAGGCGTTCGGATGGGCGTGGGCCTTCGCGCTGCTCGCACTCGGTCCGCTGGCTGGCATCGCCAGCATACGGCAACTGGCGAAGTCAGCGCGCTGACGTTGGCGCCGTGGCGGCCTGGAGGGTACGTACGAGGTCGTCGAGCAACGCGTCGAGTTGTGGTTCGGGGCGAAGCAGATATCGGTACACGAAGCGTGGGATCGGGTTGGTGTGCACGGCCGTTTCGGTGCAGTGAATGCGGGTGCCGTTGGCTGTCGCTTCGAGCCGTATCGCACGCTCCGGCCGGCGCTGTACATCGTCGTCGATCACGCGTGCGCTGAAGTGATGCGGTGCCTGCACCTCGGTGCACTGCCACGTGAAGGCGCCATCCACCGTGAACTCGCGCCAGCGCAACGGTGCGTCGCTCAGCGACTCGGTGCGCCGCACGTGACGCTGCCACGTTGCGTAGTTCGCAGGTGTTGCCACGCGATGCCACACGGTGTCGAGGGATGCCGCCACCTCGCGCTGCCGCTCGATCACATGACGTGACGGCAGCAGGAGTCCACCGGCGAGCACCGCGGTGACCGTCGCCAGCACAGCACTCATGACGAGGAGAACGACCAGCATGTGCGCTCAGCGACGGTCGGGCGAACGCTCGTCGTCCGTGAGACGAATCGGCGGTGCCTGCAGCACATCCCGCACCTTGCGCAACAGCTGTGCGGGGGTGAACGGCTTCTGCAGAAATGGCACTTCGTCCACGCGTACACCACGCAGCAGCACCGCGTCGTCCGTGTAGCCCGATGCGAACAGGACACGCAGCCCCGGCCGCTCGCGTTGCACGGCGGTCGCCAGTTCACGGCCATGCATACCCGGCATGACCACGTCGGTGAGCAGCAGGTGCACGGGCTCGGTGAGCGCGCGTGATGCCTCGAGCGCGCTGGCACCGTCAGCCGCTGCGATGACGCGATAGCCCGCCCGCTCGAGAATGGCGCGCGCCACGGTGCGCACCGCGTCTTCATCTTCGGCGAAGAGGATCGTTTCGCCGTGCCCTGTTGGTGGTGGCGCGTTGTCGGAGGCTGCCGGCTGCGGCAGGGCGTCCGCGTGCGCCGGAAAATAGAGCTGGAACGTCGTACCCTGCCCGGGTGTGGAGTCGCAGGTGATGACGCCCTGCACCTGCTGCAGCATCGCATACGCGAGCGCGAGGCCGAGGCCGGTTCCCTTGCCGCGTTCCTTGGTGGTGAAGAATGGTTCGAAGATGCGATCGCGCACGTCCGGCGTCATGCCCACGCCGGTGTCCTGCACGACCAGCACCGACCACTCCTGAGCGGCGAGTCCCTGCGCGCTGGCCTCCGTGGCCGACAGTGCACGCGTCTCGATGCGCAACGTGCCCCCCGAGGGCATCGCATCGCGGGAGTTGGCGACCAGGTTGAGCAGCACCTGTTCCAGCTGTCCGGGATCGGCTTCGATGGCGCGCAGCTTCGGGTCGCGCGCCGTCACGATGCGAATGTCTTCGCCCACGAGCCGCTCGAACAGTCGGCCCAGATCGCTCACCAGCGAGTTGAGGTCGAGCGTCGTGGGTTGCAGCACCTGCTTGCGACTGACGGCCAGAATCTGTCGCGTGAGTGCTGCGCCGCGTTCGGCGAGGCCGCGGACTTCCACGAGGTCGCGCCGCACCGGGTGATTCGACGCGAGTTCGGTGAGCGCCAGCTCGGCAAAGCCGATGATGCCGGTGAGCAGATTGTTGAAATCATGCGCGATGCCACCGGCGAACGCCCCGACGGCCTCCATCTTCTGCGACTGTCGCAGCTGCTCCTCACTGCGGGCAAGGGCGCGTCGTGCTTCGTTGCGCGCGGTCACGTCGATACCGATGGAGAGCCAGCTGTTGGTGCCCAGTCGATTGGTGGAGGTCGTGATGATCTCCATTTCGACGACGCGGCCGTCGGCCGTGCGATGGCGCCAGGTGCCGGCGTGCTGTCGCTGCTCGGTGAACGGCAGTCGGCGGCGACCGAAGCGCGCGTGCTCCGACGGGTCGAGCAGCGTCATGATGGAATGACCGAGCAGCTCTTCGCGCTGATACCCGTAGTGCTCGATCGTGGCGTCGTTGACGGCCAGGATCTCCATCGTGTCAGCGTTCCACGCCCACATGGGGAGTGGATTGGACTCGAACAGGAAGCGATATCGTCGCTCACTGTCCGCGAGGGCGACGTTGCGCCGCTCGGCGTTCTCCGCCATGCGATGCATCGCATCGCGGAGCGACTCCACTTCAGATGGTCCGGTCACCTGCGACCGATGCTCGGTCCAGCCATCGGCGATGCGCTGTGCGTCATCGGCCAGGGTGACGAGTGAGCGCGTGAGCCGACCACCCAGCAGCAGTGTCCCGGCCGCGGCAATGAGCAGCGCGTAGAGCGAAAAGAGCACGTTCTCGCGCTGCTGGGCACGCAGCGGCGCCTCGAACGTCGCGAGTGGCAGGCCGACGCTCACGAGCCACGGCGCGCGACGCGCTCCGATGGACGCGGTCAATCGTGCCACGCCGTCCGACCCCGGAATCGTGTCGATGCGGGCCGTGCGTGGAAACGGCGCAAGGCGCGCGTCGTTCCTCACGATGCTGCGTCCGATGAAGGCGTCGGGCGCCTGCGAGCGCGCCACGATGGTACCGCTCGTATCCACGATGGTCACGAGCGGCGCCTCGGCGAACGCGGCGACAGTGATGAAATCCGTCAGCGTGTCCACGCGCACCGGGGAAGCGATGACGCCGTACGGGGTGCCATCGGGTTCGCGGAGGGCTCGCGCCACCACGACGATCGAAAGTTGATCGTATCGCGATCGGGTGTCGGGCGACCGCTCCCACGATTGCGCCCGAGCGTGTCGAGGACGAAGAAGTTGATCAGGCGCTGGTTGGCGGTTCCGGACGCGACGCCGAGCAGTGAATCGAGTCGCGCGCGATCATCCCAGTTGCGTCGTACGGGATCGGCGAGCGAGAGGAACGCCGCGTTCGCGCCTTCGATCCAGTCGTCGGCGCGGTTGGCCATGAGCTCCGCCGCCTGCTGCACGCGTTCGCCGGCTGCGGCACGGCTGTCTTGCAACAACGACGCGGTGTGCACCGCGTGCATGATGAGGAGTGGCACCGCGACCACCAGCATCAGCGCCGCCAGTCGCACCCGAACGCTCCGGTACCACGGTGCGTGCTTCGGGGCGGCGCTGTGATGGTCGCGGTGCGACACGGTTGCCGTCAGCCGGTCGGGGCGCCGTCGTCGGTCGGCAGCAGGCTGCGCGCGTCGACCGCCATGCCCATCGCGTGGTAGCCCTTGTCGACGTACATCGTGGTCCCGGTGATGCCGGACGCGAGACCACTCGCCAGGAACGCGGCGGTGTGTCCGACTTCCATCGCGTCGAGTTCTTCCGGGATGGGCGCGTTATCGCGGCAATACGCCACCATGTTGGTGATGATGCCGATGGCCTTCGCCGCGCGCGACGCGTAGGGGCCGGCCGAGATCGTGTTCACCCGCACGCCCCACTTGCGCCCCGCCTCGTACGCGAGGGTGCGCGTATCGCTCTCGAGCGCCGCCTTGGCCGACGACATCCCACCGCCGTATCCGGGAATCGCGCGTTCGCTCGCCATGTACGTCAGCGAGCCGAACGATCCACCCGGCCGCATGAGCGGGCCGAAGCGCTGCACCATGGAAACCATCGAATATGCGCTGGCCGACACGGCGGTCTCGTAGCCCTTCCGGCTCACCTCGAGCAGCGGCTTCTTGACTTCGGGACCGTTGGCGAGCGAGTGGAAGACGATGTCGAGCGGCTGCGATCCGAAGTCGCGCACGAGCGCATCCGCGAGCCCGCTGATGGAGAAATCGCCGACGTCGGCGTAGCGCTTGGAGGTGCGGACCTCTTCGGGCGCGTCCTCGAGCGTGTCGTACAACGCGTCGAGCGGATAGATCTTCTCGAAGGTGAACAGCGATCCGTCCGGCAGCGTCCGCGATTCGTCCAGCTTGCCGCGTTCGAGCAGGTTGAGGAAGATGTTGAGCGCAGGGGGCCACGTGGCTACGCACACGGACGCGCCCGCTTGCGCAAACGCCTTGGCAATGGCGAAGCCGAAGCCGCCGTCGTCGGCAACGCCGGCCACGAGGGCGCGCTTGCCGGAAAGGTCGATAGGAAGCATGGGCGGAATCTATGCCGTCGAAGGCCTGATCACAGGGCGGGAGGCGGGGCTCGCGCTCACCGTTGGGTCGAACGCGGTCAGCGGGTCGCGCGCGTCAGGCGGTCGTGAACGCCGGCCCACGGGCCGTCCGCTGGTGGTGCATCCACCACCACGATGGCGCACCCGGCGTCGTCGAACGCGTGCAGCGCGGCGTAGAGACCACGTGCGTAGCCGGCCGGCTCATCGGGGAGTCGTTCCACGAGGTCCGCGCCGTCTGGAGCCCAACCGTTTCCGCGGGCGATGGCACCGACCCGCGCCGTTGGTGTCGTGAGACGACGCGTACGCAGCGCCGCGTCGATCTCCGTTCGGTCGGCGCTCGTGGCGAGCCACACCTCGGCGCGTGGTGCGTAGTGACGCTCCACCATGCCCGGCGAGGCGCGCTGCGTATCATCGGCCACCACGCGCCGCTTGGCCACCTCCACCGGAGCCCCGAGGCGCGCGGCAAGTGTGGCGGCATCGAGCAGCCCCGTCCGCAGGATCAGCGGCGTCGCTCCGGTGCAGTCCACCACCGTCGACTCGATACCCACCTCACAGGGGCCCCCATCGAGGATGAGCTCGACACGATCACCGAGCGCGGCGGCGACGTGCTCGGCGCGTGTGGGCGAGAGCTGCGTGAACCGATTGGCGCTTGGCGCCGCGATGGGGACATCCGCCTCGCGCAGCAGCGCGAGTGCCACGGGATGCGACGGAATGCGGACGGCCACCGTGTCCGTGCCACCCGTCACGGCATCCGGCACGTGCGGAGCGCGTGGCAAGACGAGCGTGAGCGGACCGGGCCAACTGGTGGTGGCCAGCCGCTCGGCAGCCGTAGGCCAGTGCGTCACGAGCGCGCGCGCGGCCTCGACGTCGGCGACGTGCACGATGACCGGATTCCACGCGGGTCGCCCCTTGGCCGCGAAGATGCGCGCGACCGCGTCGCGATCGAGGGCGTGCGCACCAAGGCCGTACACGGTTTCGGTGGGGAACGCGACCAGTTCGCCCGCGCGCAGGCGTTGCGCGGCCTCGTGAATGGCGGTCGGCGTCGCGGCGACGATGCGCGGCGTCACTGCTTGCCGTCGATGGCGCGCTGAGCGAGCCGGTCCACGAGTGAGGGCGAGAGCAGCTTGAGCACCCGACCGACGCGCCCGCGCCACGTCATGACCAGATCGCGTCGTCGCGCATGCACGGCGCGCAGGATCTGACGCACGCACTCATCTGTCGCCATCGTCTCGCCCGGCCGTCGCTTGTAGCCGTCGGCGCCCCACGCGCGACCGTCGGGGCGCAACGCGTGCTGGTTGATCTCGGAGAGCACGAAGCCCGGATACACGACGGTCACGCTGACGCCCGAGCCCTCGAGCTCGATGCGCAGCGAATCGAAGAACCCCGCCATGGCGTGCTTCGTGGCGCCGTACGCCGTGCGCTTGGGCACACCGGCGAGTCCGGTCAACGAACTGATCGCAACGAGTCGACCGCGTCGCGCGATCAGGTGCGGCAGGGCCGCCGCGGTGCAGTAGACGGTGCCGAAGAAGTTCACACGCATCGTCCGCTCGAACACCGACAGATCGGTCATGTCGCGGAAGGCGCCGCTCGCGCCGAGTCCGGCGTTGTTGACCAGCACATCGAGCTGTCCGAAGTGTGCCACGGCGGCCTCGATGAAGGCGCGACAGGCGGCCTCATCGGTGACATCGGTCGGCACGCCGATGGTGTCGGCTCCGAGTGCCCGACACTCGGCGACCACGGCCTGCAGTCGATCGACCGAGCGTGCGGCCAGCGCCAGTCGCGCGCCCGCCTGCGCGAACTGACGCGCCATTTCGGCACCGATCCCGTAGGAGGCACCGGTGATGCACACGACCTGTCCGGCGAATGACGTGCCACGCATGCGCTCAGCGCGGCGGCGATGGGAATCCGTCGACGGAGAAATCGAAATCGTCGTCCTCGAAGGGCGCGTCGAGGATGGTGATGGCGCGTGACGCATCGACTTCGCGGACGGCTGGCGCGTGACGCATCGACTTCGCGGACGGCAAGCCGGACCGGGAACATGAAGTGCATGGATGGCAGCATGCCACCCGCGTTGTCGCGCAGAACGACCGCCGGGATGTCGTGCGCTTCGAGCACACTCCGTGCGACGTGCGCCTCCGTCTCGTTGACGTAGTCGCGAATCACGACCATGGCTTCTCCCATGTCCACAACTTACCCTCCAGTCACGCCTCGCGTGAGGGGCGACCGGCTGTGCCGACCGCTTCGGCACGCAGTGCAGCAGAGGATGGCATGGCCGCATCGTTCGGGATCTTCGTACTCGCCGAGCTGCCGGGCGACGTGGGAGCCCAGGTGCGCGCGCTGCAGGAGCAGTTCGATCCGAAACTCGCACGTCTGACCCCGCCGCACGTGACGATCATCGGGTCGTCGGGCGTGGGTGCGATCCCGTCGGATACACCGGAGGCGCGCATTCGTGACGCGCTGGAACCGATCGCGGCCGACACGCCTCCGCTCCTGCTGCAGTTCGGCCCGCCGATGCGCTTCATGCAGACCGACATCGTCTCACTCCCGCTCGATCCGCATGGCCCGCTGCGAACCCTGCACGAGCGCATCGCCACGAGCGGGCTGCCCTTCAAGCCGTCGCGCTTTCTGTTCACACCGCACTGCACGCTCAACTTCTATCGCACGCTCACGCGCGAATCCGAGCGCGCACTGCTTGCGGTCCGCGTCTCCACACCGGTGACGATCGATCGGCTGCAGGTCTATCTCACGCGCGACCCGCAGCCGGCGCGCCGACTGTTCGAGTGTGTGCTTGCCGGTCGGCGCGTCGACGTGTCCTCCGATGCGGTGCGTGTGCGATGAGCGGTGCCGGCACGCCTGCGTTCCCGTGCGTCAGCGCCCCCAGCGGTCGAAGCCGAGCGTGAGACCGGCGCGCACCTGCCAGTGATTGCCGCTCGTGCGGCCAACGATTGGTGAACCGGCGAGCGCGCCGTCATCGCCGAATCGCAGCTCGTGCCACCCCACACTCGTGTTGAGCTGCACGTTCGGCGCGAGCCAGACGTAGGTGCCCACCCCGGCACCGAGCCCGGTGCCGCGGGCCACGGCGTTCCCCGACGCACCGGTGACCTCGCGCTCGAGTCGCGCCGCGCGTCCGAAAACGAAGGGCGTGAAGTTGCGCGCCGCGAACGGCAGCGCGAGGCGGGGCTCGAAGAAGATGCCGTCGACGATGGCGTCGCTTCCCGCGACGCGATGCGAGGCGCGCTGATAGCCGCCGCCGAGTGACAGGACGCTCACACCGACCGACGCGAGCACATCGAAGCCCGCACCGTCGGTCGCGCTGCCGATCGCGTCACCGCGCAGCTGGGACAAGGCACCGGACGCTTCGAGCGCGAACTGGGCGCGGTCGCGACGCATCTGGGGTGGCCAGCTGCGATCCTGCGCCTCGGCGGAGACGCTGAGGAGCAGCGCGACCGGGAGCGCAGACCAGAACACCCGGCGGGGACGAGCGGAGCGGTGCGAACGAGGCATGGGCGAGTTCCTGAGTTCGAAGGTGAAGACCACACCCGACGCTCAGGAGCAAGGCGCGGACCGCGGCACCGAAATCCGTAATCGATTGTCAGGCAATCGCTTGCCGGTTCGTCCCCGCGTACCGTCCGGCCTCGGTGTCCGGGCCCGTGGACAGCGGGGCGTCCCGCGCAGGGGCCAGTCTCGCGGCGCCACGCGTCGTCCCGACTCGGCGCTGCGTGCCGGCTCAGCGGAGTTGTACGAGGACCGAGTCGCGCGGGGCGATGCTCTGCACGAGCGACGTGATCCGACCAAGCAGCGCGGTGCGCTCATTGGGGCGAAGCGAGTCCGACAGCGTGAGCAGCAGGAGCGGCCGAGTCGACGCGGAGTCGGTCTGCAACAAGTTCGGGGAGCCCGAGAGTGTCATCGCGCGCACTTCGGGGAAGGTCACGCGAACCATCTGGACGAGCGATGCCAGGCTGGCACTGTTGAGCGGTGCATCGAGCAGACCGCGGGCCGCATCCGCGCGCGCCGAATCGCGCGCTGCCTGCGCAATCGCGATCGCCTGGAGAATCTCGCCCTGTACCTCCTGCTCCAGACGCTCGAGATCACGCGCCGAAATGTCGCTTTGCACGATCTCGAGTCGAGCCGACGACAGGCCGTACGCGTCCAGACGCGTCTGCAGCGAATCGAGCGTCGCGGCCTCGAGCCGAACACCGGCGAGGTAGAGCTTGACCACGGTGGAATCCGTGCGCGGTGCGACGCTCCAGCGGATCACCTCACGCCCGCGACTGGCCAGCTCTGCGTCGATGAACTGGTTGATGCGACGCCGCTGTCCTTCGTCGCGCACCGTGGTGTAGAGGAACCACAGGCTGGGAACGATCGCGATCACGGCCAGTGCGCTCACGAGTCGCACTTCTCGGCGGCGCGTCTTCGTGTCGGTGAAACTGCGAAGCGGGAACTGCAGCACGCGCGCAACGGCGAATGTCGCCAGCGCGATGAAGATCGCATTGAGGACGAACAGATACAGCGCCCCGAAGAAGAACGCCGGGCGCCCGGTCGCGAGGCCGAAACCGGCCGTGCAGAGCGGTGGCATGAGTGCCGTCGCGATGGCCACGCCCGGCAGCGCGAGGCTCTGGTCGCGTCGCGAACCCGCCACGATACCGGCCACACCGCCAAAGAGCGCGACCCCCACATCGAGCAACGTGGGGCGCGTGCGCGCGATCAGTTCGCTCGTCGGTTCACCGAGTGGGGTGACCGAGAAGTAGAGGCTGCTGAGCGCGAGGGTCGCAACGGTCGCGAGTGCGAGTTCGCGCAGGGCACGCGCGAGCATGGCACGATCGGCGACGGCAATCGAGAGGCCGCTGCCGAGAATCGGCGACATGAGCGGCGAAATGAGCATCGCGCCGATGATGACGGCGACGGAGCCGGTGTCGAGTCCGATGCTTGCCAGCAGGCATGAACAGAGCAGGAGCCAGGCGCGCTCGCCCTGCATCGGAATCCCGTCTTCGATGCGACGGGCCGTCCCGACAGCATCGGTGCCGTCGAGCAGCGCGATGCGACGACGCAGGCGGACGAGCGCGCGCAGCGCGCGCCATGAAGCCATGACGCGCCCTCAGAGCGCTTCGGGGCGCACCTTCACGAAGGACGAGACCGCGTGACGCAGCGCCAGCAACGCCGATGCTTCGAGCTCGAACGCGAAGTGCAGATCCCCGAACGTTTCCGCATCGTGCGTGCGCAACTGCTGCGACGCCGCCTCCGCGCCGGAGCAGCGTCGCAGGTACTCGCGCGCCGCGTGCCAGAGCGCACTCGCCTGCTTGCGGACGACTTCATCGGCAATCGAGTCGCGCGCGCAGGCATCTTCGTAGCAGGCGACACACTCTTCGAGGGCGAGGTCGCACGTATCGACGATGGCGTGCGCCGCGCTCAGTTCTGCACGCCCGACATTGCGCGCGACCAGCCGGGCGAGGCGCTCGCGCTGTCGCTGGCACTCGTCGGCCGTGCGCGCGAGCGCCTCGGCGCAGGCGATCGGCTGCGCGTTCAGCGCGGCATCGTCTTCGTCGTGCAGCAGGCGCGCGGTGGCGGCGTTCGCGGGTCGTGAGCTACGGGTACCGGGCATACGGAAACACGAAAGTCGGTGCGTGACGCGGGCCCGCGGGTCCGCCGTCGGTGAGGGGGGTCACGTGTGATCTACTCGGAGGACGCCCCCGGACGGTAGGGGCTGCCGGTCCGACGTTGACGGAGCGCGGGCCGATGCGGAGGTTGCCGGAGGGCGCACCATCGCGCCACGCCGCGCACCCGCCGAGGAACCCGCCGTGACCAACCCGCCAGTGCTCATGCCCCCGTTGCTTGCCGAGACGTCCGCCGAGGGAGTCCGCACGCTGACGCTCAACCGGCCCGAACGCCTGAACGCCGTGAATGCGGCGCTCGCGGACGCGCTGCCGGCGGCGATCGACGCCGCGGCGGCCGACGATGCGGTGCGCGCCATCGTCATCACGGGTGCCGGCCGCGGGTTCTGTGCCGGACTCGATCTCGCCGAACCTGTCGCGCTCGAGGGGGCATCGCGGGCCGAACGGCTGGATCCGCTTCGCTGGGTGGGGCGCTGGGTGCTGGCGCTCGCGCACTGTGAAAAGCCCGTGATTGCCGCGATCAATGGTGCGGCCGCTGGCGCCGGGTTCGGGCTCGCGCTCGCCTGCGATCTGCGCATCATGGCCGCGTCGGCGCGGCTCACGGCGGGTTACGTGCGCCGTGGTCTGTCGCCCGACGCCGGCGTGACGTGGTTTCTGCCGAGGCTCGTCGGCCACGGTCGTGCCGCGGACATCCTGCTCACGGGGCGCGATGTCGAGGCGGCGGAGGCCGCACAGATCGGACTCGTCACGCGCGTTGAGCCCGACGAACAGGTGTTGGCCGCGGCACACGCGCTGGCCACGGCGCTTGCCGCCGGCCCCCCGATCGCGCTCGCCCTCACGAAGCGCCTGTTGCACGAGAGTGCCGAAGCGACACTGTCGGCGCAGCTCCGGTCGGAGCTCACGCACATCAAGCAGTGCTTTGTGAGCGCCGACGTGCGTGAGGCGCTGTCGGCGTTTCAGGAAAAGCGTGTGCCGCAGTTCCGCGGGCGCTGAGCGACGGTGGCGGGCACCGCCTCCCGCACGCCCTACGCGACGGGGGGCGTCTTGCCTGGCCGCACGCGCAGATGTGGGGGCAGCTGGGCGATCAGCGGCCCCAGCTCTGTCGCGCGATCGAGCGTGGTCACGAACGTGAGACTGTCGATGCTCACCACGAGCAGTCCGCTGACGCCGTACATGACCACTTCGCCGCGTTCGCAGTGCGCGATGTTCCCCGAGGCATCGACACAGTGCACGGTGCCCATGCAGCCATTGCCGGTGTCGTCGAGTTCGCGCACACGACGCAGCGATGCCCAGGTTCCGACATCGTCCCATCCGAAGTCGGCCGGCAGCACGACTACACGATCGCTGCGCTCGAGCAGGCCACGATCGATCGAGATCGTGGCCGAAATGTGATCCACGAAGAGCGACATCTCGCCGGCACTGAGATACGGCAAACCGTGCGCGATCTCGGGGACACGTTCGGCGAGTTGGTCGAGCACGACTTGCGCCTGCCAGACGAACACACCGCTGTTCCAGAGCGCTCCTTCGGCGATGAGCGTGTCGGCCAGCGCGAGCGACGGCTTCTCCACGAAATGCTCGACACGACACGCTCCGCCTTCGGACAACGGCACGAACGGATCGAGCGCAACGCCCGCCGTGAGGTAGCCGAATGCGGGTTCACAGCGCGAGGGGCGAATCCCGATGGTCACGAGCCACGCGTCACGCGAGGCGACAGCGGCAGCGCGACGCACGGTATCGTGAAAGACATCGCGATACTCGACGGCCAGATCTGCGTGCAACGCCACGAACACCGTGCGTGGGCCCGCGCGCCGCGCCACTTCCTGTGCGCCCCATGCCAGGGCGGCGGCTGTGCCCAGAGGTCGAGGTTCGACGAGCAGGTTCGCGCGCGGCAGTTCGGGAATGGCCGCGTGGAGGACGTCGGCGATGTCGGCGCTCGTGACCACGAGCACACGAGACGCGGGGACCAGTGGCGCGAGACGCGCGAGTGTGTCGGCGATCAGCGGCCGCTCATCGACCAGCGGCAGCACCTGCTTGGGCCGGTCCGGTGTGCTGATCGGCCAGAAGCGCGTACCGATGCCACCTGCGAACACCACGGCCCACATCGATGTGCCGACATCGACACTCGATTCGGGATCGAGTTCTTCCAGCAGACCGGGGTCGATCACACCGGTGGCGGACTCGCCCGACGAGGCGGAACCGGGGACGCGTGGAGTGGTCATGACCAGGGAGCAAAGGAGAGCACGCACGCCAGACTGCGGCGCGTTGGCGAAGCACCGGTGCAGGGGGCGCGACGCCACCCTGCCTCCCGGAACTTACCGCGCGATCGCGCGGCGCGTCACCTCAGCGACGCGCGCCGAGCACGCGCGAGAGCGCGCCGTCGAGATCCTGCGTGCCCCCGACTCCAGTGTACGCCACCTTGCCGGTCGCATCGACGATCACCACGTACGAGGTTGCGGGCGCGTCATACGCTTCCGAGGCATCACCGCGCCGATCGTACACGTACGTGAACGGCAAGCCGAAGCGCTGCTGATACGCCTTCACGCGGTCGACACTCTGGTTGAGCGAGACCGCCACCGCGAGAAACTGCACGCGATCCTTGTACTTCGCGTGCACCGCCTTGATGGCCGGCTCGAGCTGCTTGCAGTTGGGACACCACGTCGCCCAGAACTCCATGAGCGTCACCTTGCCCGCGAGCATCGTGGCGAGATCGGTCGGCTTGCCGTCGAGCAGCTCCACCGGGGCACCCGGCGCCACCGCGCCGACCTTGATGCCGAGGTCCTGGGCGACGCTCACGCGAGGCACGAGCACCGTCGCACCGAGGACGAGCAGCGCGGCCACCGCGCGCGAGACGAACGAGATGCGGGAATGCGACATCAGAAGTAGACCTGTCCCATCTTGATGAGGTAATACTCCGCCATCGCGAGCATCACGAAGGCAAAGCCCTTCTTTACCCAGAGCATCCAGACACCGGCACGCGGCAAGCGGGACACCGTGCCCGCCGACAGTCCCACGACAACGAGCAGCGCGCACATGCCGAGCGAGAACGTGAAGAGATAGGCGAATCCGAGGCCTGCGCTCTGCGTACTGCTGACCCAGGTGAGGACCGCTGCCATGACCGGTGCGGAGCACGGAGCGGCCACGAGCCCGGACGCGGCCCCCATCACGAACGCGCCAGCGGCGCGTCCCCCCGTGCCGGCGGTTGCCGCACGTTGCATCAGCGAGGCCGGGAGGCGGACGGGAATCACGTCGAACATCGCAAGCGCGGCGAGCAGCAGCAGATTGGCCATGGTGAAGTACGCCCACGGATTGCTGCTGACGGCCCCGAACATCGTGCCGGTCAATCCCGCAAGCAGCCCCAGTCCGGCGTACACGGTGGCCAGTCCGAGCACATAGGCGCCCGTGAGCAGCACGGTCCGGGCACGCGCCGGCGGGAGTGCGGTGCCATCACCGCCGAGCGATTGGCCCCCGACGATCGCCGCCGTGATGGGGATCATGGGGTACACGCAGGGCGTGAGGCTCGTGAGCACTCCCGCGCCGAACAGGAGCGGAAGCGCGGTGAGCGGACTCCCCGACAGGTGGCTGGCGACATCGATCTGCATGCCCCCAAAGATATCCATCTTCGGGGGCGATCGTTCCCGCCGAACTCAGGCGGCGCCGGCCGCGACGGGGGGCGCGAACTCCACCATGGCGCGACTGACCGACGCCGTCCAGTCGTTCTGCGGCGGTTCTTCCTCGAGCGTCAGCCGCTGCTCGGGCGCGATTTCGGCCAGGCGAATGAACGCGCGCGCCACATCGGCGTCCACTTCGATCCCCGCCTGCGATTCGAGCATCGCGAGCGTGCGCTCGCGCGGCCAGGCGTCGCGGTACGGTCGTCGGGTGCTCAGGGCGTCAAACAGGTCGCACACGTGCACGATGCGGCTCGCGTAGTGGCAGCGGCGCGGGTAGACGAGGCGTGGGTAGCCACGTGAGCCGTCTTCCCAGATGTGGTGCTCGTAGGCCACGATCGCGGCCAGTTCGTGACCGCGCCCGCGCATCGTGAGAATGCGGGCACCCTCGGGCGCGTGTCGCTGAATCGCGGCAAACTCCTCGTCGGTCAACTTGCCGGGCTTCACGAGCAGCTCGGGGGGCACGCGTACCTTCCCGATATCGTGCAGCAGTGCGGCCGTGCCGATTGCGCGCACGTCCGATGGTCCGAGTCCGAGCTGTTCGGCCAGTCCCATCGACAGCATGGCCACGTTGCACGAGTGTGTGGTCGTGTATTGGTCGATGGTCTTGAGTTCGAGCAGTGGCAGAATCACATGCTCGTCGCGGTGCATGGCGGCCGACAGCGAGCGCACGACGGCTTCCACTTCCGCGAGCGGAATGGGACGATCGTTGGCGGCTTCGTCGTGAATCCAGCGCACGGCGCTGGCTTCCTCGTCGAGGCTCTCGAGACCGACCGCTTCGAGCAGATCCATCACGGCGGCGTCATCGGGGCCACCGTCGCGCATCACATCGATCGGACCCGCGCGCACGCCGGCGTGGCGGAACGCCGTGCACGGGGTGCCGTGCGGCGCGGAGAGCCGGAGGTGCAAGGCGGCGAAGAGCTGCTCGAGATCGTCGTCGGTGGGCAGCGGGGCGGCCTCGATCTCGAGGCGCTGGACGCCGGCACGCGCGAGCTTCTGCGCCCAGTCCCAGCCGCGCAGTTCGTGCAGCGCGCGCGAGCCGGCGACGACTTCACCATCGAGAAAGGACAGCTGCAGGGTACCACGCCCCGACAGCACGCCGTGCAGCGACGCGAGCGCGCGGCTGCGCGCCGAGGCGCGCATGGGGTGCGCGGGCGCGTAGAGCGACATCGCGGCCAGCGATTGTCCGAGCGCGGTGAGAAACTGCACGAGTGGATTCACGCGGCGGCTCCAGCCGTGGCACGTGGCGTGGTATGGCACGTGGCGAGTGCGGCATCGCGCTCCTCGCGCGCCCGCTCGACGGCGTTGCGACGCAGGTCGCCGTGATCGAGCTGGGTTGCTTGTGTGAGGATCGCGGCCACTGCGGGATCGGCGGCGAACCGCACCGTGAGGACACGCAGTGCCGCCAGAACAGTCGGTTTGCCGTCGGACAGCCGCTGACGACGCAGGAAACGTGTCCGGCGACTCACGTGTCCGAGCAGCCAGTCGCGCGTGACGGCCGATCCGTCGATCTGCATGGCGCGCACGGCGCGCGCGAGCAACTCCGGTTCGAAGCGATGCTCATCGACCATCAGCGCGAGTCGCTGGGCGAACGCTTCCGCTTCCGAGGCAATACTGTCGACCAACGTGGCATCGTTCGTGAACGCGATGAGCGCGTCGAGTGCGATGGCGACGACGCGGTTGTGCTGATCATCGAGCGCGCGCAGCAGCCCGATGCTTCGACTCGACGGCAGATCGAGTACGAGTCGCAGCGCCTCGGACCGCACCTGCGCCTGCGGGTGATCGAGGAAGGAGAGGAAGAGCGGGGCGCGCAACCGCTCAGGGGTATCCGGCCCGGCTTCCGCGAGCAGATCACGCAACAGCACGAGCACGTTGCGCAGGTAATACCAGGCCGCCCCCGGATCGAGCTGCCGCACGAGCAGCGGGAGCAGCTGCGGTCCGAAGTTGCGCAGCGTACCGAGCAGCAGACGGCGCGCCGAGCGCTGGCGTGCATCGGCCAGGGCGTCGAGCAGCATGGGCGCGTGCGCGAGCTGGGCGTGCTCCAGCAACAGCTTCGCATCGGCCGCGTCGAATGGGTCGGCGAGTACAACACGCCGCAACGCCGTGGCCGACACGATGGTGTCCCCGAGCAGCGCGGGGGCGCGCGTGCCGGGCGCGGCGGCGATCACGTCGAGCAGCAGGCGATGCTGGCCGTCGTCGGAGAGGCGGCGCGCAGCGTCGAGCGTATCCTCGCCAACGACGTCGAGTTCGCAGGCCATTTGCACCAGTCGCAGTGCATCGAGATCCGCCGGCGAGAGGTGTTCGACGAGCTCCAGCGTGGTCGCCGGCATGGGGCGTACGATATCGGGCGAGGACGACTCGACGGCGATGTAGTCGAGCAGCGCGTCGTGTTCGCTCGGATTGGGATCCACGAGCGTCCACTCGTCGATCAGACGCCGGGCCGTTTCGCGGAAATCCTTCGCCACGCGCGCGTTGGGACGACCGTCCGAGGCCAACGTGGACAGCTTGGCGAGCACGCGCAGCAGGTGGTGCGAGATCTGCTGTTCGGTGAGTGCCGCGGTGCGCTCCAGCCAGTCGACCACGGCCGCTGCGGGGAGCACGTCCACCAGGGTGGTCATGAACCGATGGCGGGCGTCGTCATCACCGAGTGCGTCGATGATGGCGGCCAGCGACGTCTGACGCAGGCGCAAGAGCAGGTCGCGCAAGCGGTCAGCGACTTCTGCGCGCACCGCCGGTGGCACGTCACGGAGCTCGAGCGCCATGCGTTGGAGCACAAAGCCGACCTCGCGGGCCCGCTTGCGATCGCTGACTGCGGCCTCGATGGCCTCGGCGAGCGCGTCGGGGGGCATGTCATCCGAGGGCGGTCCGTCCACGCCCGGGGCGCCGTCGGCACTGCCGGTGCCGGTCTGCCCCGCGTGCCCGCCGCGGCCCTGGCCAGTGCCGGCCACGCCGTCACCAGACACCGCCGTCCAACCCTCCGGCAGGATCGCGGTGACATCCGAGAGCGCCGCCGCCGCCAGCGAGCGCCACACGTCGCGCAGTTCGCGTTGCTGTTCCGTGGCGTGCTGCTGCAGCGCCAGACGGTCATAGGGAACCCGCGAAATGCCGAACCCCGCGACGTCCGGCGGCGTATCCCCGTCGCCACCGCGGCCACGCCGCTCGAGACCCTCCGGCGCGTCGTTCGCCTCAGGGCGCGAGGCGCTCGCGGCTGGTCCCGAACGATCGAGCGCGAGCCAGGCAATCGCCGCGCGCAACCCGTCGATGGACACGTTCCCCTGAAGCTTCACGCCGCCGACCGATCGCCGATGCAAGCGCTCGGCGAGCTCGCGCGCCGCGGCCGCGCCCTGCGGGAACGGTTCGCCATCGACGAGGAGCTCGCGATGCGCGACGCCGAGTGTCAGGATACGCCCGTCGCCGAGCACGCGACGGAGGGTGTCGAGCAGTGCCTCCTCCGCTTGGCGCACCATGGGGTGTGCCGCGTCGTAGGCCCGTCGGCGATTCAGGACGACCGTCAGACGCGTCACGAGCAGCCGCACGTCCGGGGCGCCGGTCGTGCCGGAGGGCACGATCGGGGTCGCGGGCGCGCTGGGCGTGGAGGACTCGGGGACGGCCTGGGACATGAGGGCAAAGGCGGGGTCGACGGGCGGTCCCGGAGACTCCGAGACGCGGTCGCACCGGTACAGACGATCGGTGGCGGGCCGAGGTCATTTCATGGCTGGCCCGGCTCGGCGTCGCCCCCGGTCCCGTTATGTTTGCAGTCTCGGACGCCGGCTGGCGTTCCTTGACCGCGCGGGCCCGTCCGCGCCGCCCGATCCCCACGATCCTCCGCACGTCATGGCACCGCAGTTCATCTACGTGATGAAGGGCCTCCGCAAGGTGGTCCCGCCCTCGCGCATCATTCTCGACGACATCTGGCTCTCCTTCTATCCCGGCGCCAAGATCGGCGTGCTCGGCCCGAACGGCGCCGGCAAGTCCTCGCTGCTGCGCATCATGGCCGGCGTGGATACCGAGTTTCAGGGTGAGGCGTGGGCCCACAAGGGCACGCGCATCGGCTACCTGCCGCAGGAGCCCGAGCTCGATCCGTCGCTCGACGTGCGTGGCAACGTGGAGCTCGCCGTGGCGGCGCAGCGCAAGGCGCTCGACGACTTCAACGCGATTTCGCTCGCGTTCGCCGAGCCCGACGCGGATTTCGACGCGCTCATGGAGAAGCAGGGGAAGCTGCAGGAGTACATCGACCAGCACGACCTCTGGAA
>JALOPN010000269.1 GCA_025453875.1 Gemmatimonadaceae bacterium
GGCCGGCAGGGGTGGGAGCTGCTGCTGCACCAGCGACCCGATGGCACCTGGGGCACTGGGGCACTCACCGTGCCGGCGACCGGCCTCTCGGTCAACCCATCGGTTGGCGCCATTCCGGCGTATCGACGGTTGCTCGAGCTGGGATGGCATCCCGATGCGCCCCCGCTCGCGACCACGCGGCGGCTGCTCTTCCGGCTGCTCGCCGAAGACAACGATCCCGCCTTCCTCTTCGAGTTCGGTCCGGCGGCGGGCACCGACCCCGACCTCATCAAGCGAGGGCGGCTCATCCTGCGTGAGGCCGCCGCGGCGGCCCTCGCGCAGGCGGGCTACGAGGCCGACCCCCGCCTCCGGGGGGCCGCGCGTCGCATCATCGAGCGCATCGGCGCCTTCCTGCGGTCCCCCAACGCCGACAAGCCGTTCATTCGCGTCGGCAATCAGCACGTGCTGCCGCACGACGCGGCGCCGCCGTCGTTCCATGCGCTCGTCATGCTCGCCTTCATGCCGCACTTCCGAAGCGAGCACCACGAGCACATCGAGCGCCTGTATCAGTACCTCACGCTGCAGCTGCCACGCATGGCCCCGGTGCAGCAGGTGGGGGAGCATCTGATCGAACAGCCGCACCTCGCGCTCGGCGACATTCTCCCGTCGCGCTACGTCATGGACGGCGATGTCCCAACCGCGCTCGCCTGGCTCGAGCTCATGGCGCGGCTCGGCTTCCTCCGCCGCAACGAGGGGTGGACCCGGTTGCTCGACAAGCTGCTGGACGACCGGGATCGTCACGGCGTCTGGCGCCCGACGGCCGGTCGGCCGATCGATCTGGTCTGACGCCGTGGGGCGAGCCGGTGGCCCGCGCGGGCGGACCGATTAGGTTCCTCGCAGACACATGACACCAGCCGATACCAACACTTCGCCAACCTTCGCCTCGCTCGGGTTGGCTCCGGAGTTGCTGCACGCACTCCGTGATGCGGGCTACGAACGCCCGACCCCGATCCAGCAGGACGCCATTCCGCTCGCGCTCAGCGGGCGTGATCTCATCGGCCTCGCACAGACGGGCACCGGCAAGACGGCCAGCTTCACGCTGCCCATCCTGCATCGCCTCATGCACGGACCTCGGCGCACACGCGCGCTCGTGCTGACGCCAACGCGCGAACTCTGCCTGCAGGTTGAGGAGAGTGTGCGCAAGTACAGTCTGCACGCGCCGCTCGATGTGATCCCGGTCTTTGGCGGCGTCTCGTACGAGCCGCAGGAGAAGGCGCTGCGCGCGGGCGTCGATATCGTCGTTGCCACGCCGGGCCGGCTGCTCGATCAGATCGAACGACGCAACGTCGACTTCTCGTATCTCGAAGTGCTCGTGCTCGACGAAGCCGACCGCATGCTCGACATGGGCTTCGCCCCGCAGATCCAGAAGGTGATCGAGCAGATTCCGCGCTATCGGCAGACGATGCTCTTTTCGGCCACGATGCCGCCCGAAGTCGAAGCGCTCGGTCGCAAGTATCTCCGACGTCCGTTGGTCGTGCAGGTGGGGCGTCGTTCGCAGGCGGCGGCCACGGTGACACACGCGGTCTATCCCGTGCGCAAGGAGCGCAAGACGGACCTGCTCGTGAACCTGCTCACCGCGTCGCATCATGACTCCGTGCTCGTGTTCACGCGCACGAAGCACGGGGCCGACAAGGTCGAGCGCGATCTCACGAAGGCGGGCATTGCCACCGCCGCCATGCACGCCGACAAGTCGCAGCCGCAGCGCATGCGCGCACTCGAGGACTTCCGGAGTGGAGCGATTCGCGTCCTCGTCGCGACCGACATCGCGCAGCGTGGCCTCGACATCAACGGCATCTCGCACGTCATCAACTTCGACGTGCCGCAGGCGCCGGAAGACTACGTGCATCGCATCGGACGCACCGGACGCGCGGCCTCGACAGGTGATGCGTATACGTTCATGTCGCCCGACGAGATCGGCATGGTGCGAACCATCGAGCGTGTGATCGGTCAGGAGATTCCGCGCATCTCGGTGCCCGGATTCGACTTCGGCACCGTCGCCTCAGCCAGCGTTCCATCCGACGCACCGGTCGCGTCGGCCTGACGTCGGTCACTTCACGCGCCCGAGGCGCGAGACCGTGATCGTATCGGCGAGCGCGCCGCGGCGCAGGATCAGGGAGAGATTGGCTGCGCCCACGCCGAGGCCGGACGCGCCGTAGGCCGTCGAGTCGCGCGTCGCGTCGAGTGCCACGCCCCAGGTGGAGGCGAGCGGTGCGCGATACAGGGTGTCGGTACCGACGTGCACGACGACGCGTGAGCGTGCGCGGTCGATGCGCACGGCCACCCGCGTGCCGCCGGCGATCGCTCGTTCGCGGGCGAACGCGAGGGCATCACGAACCGCGTGACGCGCCGCGCGCACGGCGAGGCGGTCCCGCAAGGTGGAGGCTCCGTGCACACTGATGCCGAAAAGCAGGGACAG
The DNA here is from genome assembly GCA_025453875.1 of Gemmatimonadaceae bacterium. Taxonomy (GTDB): domain Bacteria; phylum Gemmatimonadota; class Gemmatimonadetes; order Gemmatimonadales; family Gemmatimonadaceae; genus JAABRT01. The sequence goes on from JALOPN010000269.1 coordinate 2,456, forward strand.
CAGGCTCAGGCCGATGAGCTGCTCGATGAGCGTGGTACCGCGTCGGGTCATGCGTTCCTCCGTGAGGATCTGCCCGTTATATCACGTGCGCAGGGCCACAGCGCGTCACCGTTTTGTTGCGCCTCGCATCCTCCGCGCTCCGCTCACCCTCCAGGAGGTTTGTCGTCCATGCACGCGTCGGACTTTCGCGCTCGCGCGCGGCTGCTCTTCGTTGTCGGAGTGATGGCGGCGGCCGGTGGTTGTCGGCAGCTGAGCAATCCCGTCGCCGACGTCGAGCTGCAGCAGTCGCTCTTCGAACTCCAGGACCTGTTGGCCGAGATGCGGGACCAGACGGCCCAGCTGCAGTGGCAGGTCGATTCGCTGCAGCAAGTGGTCGCCCGGCAGGATTCGGTGCTGCGCAACGTGGCCAACCTGGTCGGCACCCCCATGCCCGGGGCGCCGATGTCGGGCGTGTCACCTCGGTAGATTCCGAGCGGCCATCCGTGCGGACGGCGGTCGGCGCGGTGTGATGACTTCAGCGATCGAGGATCGATGCGGATCTGTTTGTCCACGGGCGGAGGGGACGCGCCCGGACTCAATGCGGTAATTCGCGCGGCGGTGCTGTCGGCGCGCGGACGCGGGTGGGATGTGCTTGGCAGCAAGCGTGGCTTCGCCGGCCTGCTCGGTGATGACGAAATGGTGCCGCTCACCGGTGACTCGGTGCGTGGCATCATGGCGCAGGGCGGCACGATCCTGCGTACCACCAATCGTGGCAGTCCGTTCGCCTATCCCGTCAAGCAACCCGACGGCAGCTATATCGAGATCGATCGCTCCGACGAGATCATCGAGAACGCGCGCAATCTTGGCATCGATGCGCTCATCTCCATCGGCGGTGACGGCTCGTTGTCGATCGCGCAGCGGCTCGTGGACAAGGGCATGAAGATCGTCGGCGTGCCGAAGACGATCGACAACGATGTCTCCGGCACGGTCATGACGTTCGGCTTCGACACCGCCGTCACCACGGCGATCGAAGCGATCGACAAGCTGCACACAACCGCCGAAAGCCACGATCGTGTCCTCGTGCTCGAGGTGATGGGGCGCGATGCCGGCTTCATCGCGCTGTACGCCGGCGTCGCGGGCACGGCCGACGTGATCCTCATTCCGGAAATCGATTGGACCATGGACGTCGTGTGCGACAAGATCCGCGCGCGCGATGCGATTGGTCGCCGGTTCAGCATCGTGGTGGTCGCCGAGGGCGCGCGACTGCCGGACGG
>JALOPN010000045.1 GCA_025453875.1 Gemmatimonadaceae bacterium
CGCACCGACTGTCCGCTCGAATCGATCGCGAGCAGGTACCCGTCCTCGGGATCGTGGGCGAGCACCCGGGCAATGGGCGGCACGCGGTAGCTGGAGCGCCAGACGACCGAATCGAGACCCGGGTAGCGCACAGCCGTCACCAGGCCACCCTCGCTGGGGAAGCGAAGGACGACAGGATCCTGACCGGCAGAGATGGGGGCGAGCGCTCCGGTTCCTGCGGCGCGCTCCGGCCGATCGGCACAGGCGGACATCACGAGGACCAGCGCCAACGCGGTGAGCGTGCGCATCCCGGTAAGCTACAGGACGCCGGGGGGGGCGGGGTAGGGCTTGCCGACGGCGCGAAACGCACTCGCGTTTCGCGCCGTCGAAGGGGCGCTTAGAAGTTCGCGCCGAACCACCAGGTGCCGAAGCCGCGCGTGCCCGGGCGATTGATCGGGATGGCGTAGTCGTAGCGAATGACCATGAGCCCGAACAGGTTCACCCGCAGCCCCGCGCCGTAGCTCTGGAGCACCGAACGGAAGTCGTCGGCGCTGGCGCCGGCCGGCCGGTTCCAGCCGACCTGCTGCCCCTGATTCCAGGCCAGCCCTGCGTCGTAGAAGAAGAGCCCATCGATGGGGGGCAAGCCGAAGTACCCGCCGGCAAAGCCGCGACGCAGCACCGGGAAGCGCATTTCCACGTTGGCGAACGCCACGCGGCTGCCCACCGTCTCATCGTCGGTGCACGAGATGCCACCCGCGATCGCGCCGCACCCGAGCCCCTGCTGGCTCTGATTGAAGCCGCGCACGAAATCGGGGCGCCCCACCCACTTGGGGAACACCGCTTCGTCGCGTCCGATCGTGAGACTCGACGTGAAGCGCGTGGCCAGCGTGAGATAGTTGAAGATGATCGGGTAGTACGCGCGCGCATCGACGAGGTAGTCGATCCACTGCCACGTGCCGTACTGCGGCGTCACCTGCAACCGAACGCGCCGACCGGAGAGCGGACCCACGACTCCCATGAGCGTGTTGTCGGTCACGAACGCCGCGGTGGGCGAGATCGTGTTCACCGACAACAGGTTGCGCGAATCGCCTCGTTCGAACTGCGTCGCGAAGCCGAACGCATCGACGAGCCGGAAGAACGGGAACGTCTGGTAGTCGATGTTCGAGAACGACGCGCCGAGTTCGAAGCGGGTGAAGCGATTGAGCGGATACAGTGCGCTCGCGCCCACCTGCCGATTCACGAGGCGGAAGAAGTTGTACGTTTCGAGGAACTGCGTCTCGTTGATCTGCTCGATCGTGCCACCGCCGTTGAGATAGATCGGCGTCTGGCCAGCGAACAGGTTGTACTGCAGGCGCCGCCCGAGCGACGTGTAGCCCGTGTAGATCTGCGCGTCGCTCAACTGTCCGTTGAGACCGCCGGCAATCGCCAGCTGATGGTCACCCATCAGGTCGGCGAGGATGATTGTCGTGGTGCCGAAGACGCCCTGGCCGAACCCGCCCGCCTGTGCGCCGATGTTGGGCTGCGCGATGTACTCCGGCGAGAAGCGCGCCTTGTAGCGGTACTCCTCGAACTCCGACGTATCGGGGAGCGCAAAATCGGCGCTGTCGAGCATCTGCTGCACGGTGACCGGGCCGGTCCCGCTCGCGGTGAGCACGACGGCGGGCACGTCGGACGAGAGGCGAACGCCCTGCCCGGGCGCGCGATAGTACGAACGACGTGCGGCCACCGTATCACTCGGAATGCCGAGCGGCAGCGGCGCGGCGCCGGTGAGTCGTACCGCCGGCGAGGGCGTCGCTGGCGCCGCTGCGGGCGCCTCGGCAACAAGCGGTGCCGTCTGGAACGGCGCCTTCTTGAGCGAGCGCGGATTGGGCAGGCGCCAGATCGTGTGATCGCTGCGCTCGTAGTACACGAACGCGAGCACATCGGCGTCGCGCGCCCACGTGATGGCCGGGCTGTACTCGGCAACCGCCGTGATGGCGCCCATCACGTTGGTGAGTTGGTAGTGCAGCTTCGTGTCGAGCTCGTACAGGAACAGGTTGGCCACCCCCGTACGATCGGAGACGAAGATCAGCGACTTGCCATCGGGGGCCCACTGCGGGTTGATGTTGAGGCCGTCCTGTCCGGGCACCACTCGCACCGCGCCCGTCTCCACATCGTAGAGCGAGATGCGCATCTTGCCGAAGCGCAGCACGCTGAAGTCGGTATCGGTGTCGCGATCACTCGTGAACGCGATGGTGCGACCGTCCGGCGACCACTGCGGGTGCGAATCACCGTGCATGTCGCGGAAGAGCGCGCGCGCGTTCGATCCATCGACGTTCACCGTCCACAGATCGGTCACGCCGCCCGAGAGGCCCGAGAACACGATCTGCCGGCCATCGGGAGAGAACGACGGATTGAGCACCGCATCGACCGGCGGCTCGATGCGACGAATCACCTTGCGACGCGCGACGTCCATGAGGTACAGCACATCGCGCCCACCACGCTGACCCGTGAACGCGATGAGCTTGCCATCCTGCGAGAACGACGGCTGCGAGTAGATGAAGCGCAGCTGCTCGAAGTCGGGATTCGTGCTGGATTTCACGAGCCGCGCAATGCGCTTGCCCGTGGCCGCGTCGGCGAGGAACAGGTCGGGGAACACCTCACCACGCGCAAGCGAGCCGTAGCCGATGAACGAGATGTACTTCGCATCGGGGGAGAGCGCGGGGGCGACGAACAGGTTCGCAATGCCACCGGAGCGACGCTGTGACAGCAGCGGCTCGGCGAACGTGCGGGGACGATCCAGCTGCGCGATGGCGGGCGCGAACTTCTCGCGCATGGCGGCCTGCCACTGCGTGCTCAGCTCTTCGAGGCCAAGCCCGGTCTCGCGACGGAACGCGCGCTCGATGCCGATGCTCGGAATCGAGTTCATGATCTCGGCGATCACGTCATCGCCCCAGCGGGTGCCCACGTACTGCCACACCGAGAAGCCGTACCGGTACGGGAAGTACAGGTCGGGGCGCTCGGTCATCTGCGTGATCGTGGGGAGCGCGTCGTTGAGGATGGCGTCGCGCACCCACGCATCGGTCCAGGGGTGCTTGTGGCCGATGGAGAAGTACTCGGCCATACCCTCCATCATCCAGAGCGGGGGCTGCACCTGTGCCAGTGCGCCGAAGTTCGCGCCCGCGCGCCCACGCGAAAAGATGTCGTACTGGAACACGTGCACCATTTCGTGCTGGAACACGTGCTCGAAGCTGGCCATGTCACCTGTGAAGAACTGCGCCATGCGCTGACGCAGGAAGTCGGTGACACCACCCGTGCCTTCACCGAGATCGCCGAACACATTGCTCTGCGCGAAGTCGGCCGAGCTGCTGTAGAGCAGAATCGGCTTCTTCTCGGCGAACTGGTGCGACATCAGGCGTGACAGGCGCGCGTACGAACGCTCCGCCATGCGCGCGGCATCGTCGGCCACGTCCTCGATGGACGGGTAGTAATGCACGAGGAAGTGCTCGGTCTCGATCACGCGCCACTTGAACCGATCGTACTGGACGTGGTTCTGGCCGAAGTACATCTGCGCGTCGGCCGGCGACGCGGCGAGTCCGCCGAGCGCGACCGCCGCGGCGACAAGCGCCGCCGTGCGGCGCACGAGTCGCGCGGTGAACTGAGCGGCGCGCGTGCGCGCCGGCATGATCGATGGCAACATCACCCGGTTCCCTCCGTGACGGGCTCCAGCGACAGGGGCACCGCGTCGCTCCACAGCCGCTCGAGCTGATAGAACTGTCGGAGTGCCGGATGGAAGACGTGCACGACGCAATCCACAAAATCGAGCAGGGCCCACCGACCCTGCGCCACACCTTCACTGGCGGTGGCGGCCATGCCCTCGTGCTTGAGCTCCTCGAGCAGGTGCTGCGCGATCGCGCGCACGTGCGTGTCGGAGGTGCCGCTCACGATCACGAAGTAGTCGGTCACGTCGGACACCGTGCGCAGATCCAGCACGACGATGTCCTGCGCCTTCATGTCGGAGGCGAGGCTGGCCGCGCGGCGGGCGAGGTGTTCGGACGGAGGCGAAGAAATGATCGTGGTCATGGCGTGCGGAGGACTGCGGGAGATGTACCCGGAGCGCGGGGAAAAGGTGCCTCCGGTTCCGCACGTTACCGTGCGGGAGTCCTCCGGCACAATACACGCGAATCCCGCTCTTCCCCCACGAAAGCCGGCGCGGCCGATGCGAGTTCCGCGTAGGAACCGCACCGGCCGCGCCGGAAGGGATGGGTCGAGGTTGGACTCGACCGTTGGACCGAGCGGCCAAGGCCGCTCGGGTGTGTCTTACTGCTTGATGACCCAGACCTTGATCTCGGGCTTCACATCGGCGTGCAGGCGAATGGCCACGCGGTAGACGCCGAGCGTCTTGATGGGCTCGGGGAGCTCGATCTGGCGACGCTCGATCTTGTGCCCCTGCGCCTCGAGCTGGTGCGCGATATCGGAGGCCGTGACTGAACCGAACAGCTTGCCTTCTTCGCCGACGCGGGCCGCGAAGGTGACCGAGACCTCGGCGAGCGACTCGGCGATCTTCTGCGCCGCGGCCACGCGCTCGGCCTCGAGCGCCTCGAGACGCGACTTCTCCTGCGCGATGCGCTTGAGATTGCCGGGGGTGGCCTGATAGGCGAGACCGCGCGGGAGCAGGTAGTTCCGGGCGTACCCCGCCGAGACGGTCACGACATCACCCGGGTGACCGAGCTTGTCGATGGCATTGCGAAGGATGACTTCCATGAGAAACTCCAGGCCGAAACGGATCGGCCAGTCAGGGGCGGGCTTCCGGGCGCCACGTACGCGACGTGCGCCGGAAATCCCGCCAGGTGTCACCCAGTCCGAGGCCTAGCGCCAAAACGGCGACGGTCGCGAGGACCAGGACGGGACCGAGCAGCGGAATACACACTACCAGCACCAGCAGAGGAACCGGCGCGTAGCGATCGGGGAGCCACCAGAGCAGCACCCCCAACCCGCGTAGCGCGAACAGCGCCCCGAACACCACCACCAGATTCACACCGGCGCCGCGCCAGCCATCGAGCGACGGCAGCAGCACCAGCGTGGCCCCAACCACCAGCCCCCAGATGAGCTGATCGTTGAAACGAAACTGCGACAGCCGCGCGAGTGGCGGACCGAGCCGCGCTCTCGCCAGCCGATGCCAGATGGCCCAGGCCAACGTCAGCGCCGCCAACGACTCCAGGACCAGCAGGGCCGGCAACAGCGACGTGAGCGGCGACGCATTGGCAAGACCAGCCGCCGACCGATCAGCGACCTCACCAACTGCCGGCACCCGCTCGACCACCGCCCGCCAGTCCGGCGCGCTCCGTCGAGCGGTCCACGCCGTGAGGAGACCGTCACGCTTGGCCACGAACGACTGTTCGTAGGCGCGCGCGACGCCACCCAGCCCATCGGGCTTGCCGGTGCTCGCCCAGACCACACCAACCAACCCGAGTCCGGCCGCCAAGGCGACCGCCGGGAGCGCGCGCTGCACGAATGACACCGGTCCTTCGCGCAGGCACATCACCCCGAACGCCGCCGCGACCAGAAGCGACCACCCCGTGGTGAGCGCACCCATCGGTCCCGCAGGAGCGCCCCGCCACAACCACAGCGACACGGCGACAATGGCCAGCAGGGCAGGCAACACGCGGCCACCACGTCCCCACGCCGCCACCGCGCACGCGGCCACCGCCATCAGCACCAGCGCACCAAACGACGCGATCGGCAGCAGCCAATGCACACCGAGCGCGATCAGCGCGAGGGATGGTGGCCAGGTGGACACCACCGACACGGCGGCAGCAGCCGCCACGGCGAGAACGAGTCGACGCCAGCCATGCTCTCGCATGGTGTGCGCGTCAAGCCGCTCCTCCGTGGCGGCGGTCACCTCAACCCTGCTGCCCCTTGACGTACGGCAGCAGCGCCAGGAACCGGGCCTTCTTCACCGCCTTCGCCAGCTGACGCTGGTGACGCGCGTCGACACCGCTCAGACGGCTCGGCAGAATCTTGCCGTAGTCGCTGATGAAGCGGGCGAGCAGGCGATCGTCCTTGTAGTCCACAAAGCGGATCCCCGCCTCGGTGATCGGGCAGGGCTTCTTGGGGCGGCGCATTATTCGTCGTCCTCGTCGTCGTCGTCATCGGCGGCCGCGGCACGCGCCGCGAGCTCCTCATCGCTCAGCTTCGGCGCGCCAAGCACGCGCTCGATGAGCGAGACCATGTAGCGCACCACGCTGTCGTCGAGCTTGAGCGCACGCTCGAACTCGGGGAGCGTGGCGGGCGACGCCTTCGCGTTCGCGATGACGTAGTAACCGGCCTCGTGGCGGCCGATCTTGTAGGCGAGCTGGCGCCGGCCCCAGTGCTCGATCTCGGCCGGTTCGGCCAGTTCGAGCAGGGCGTGGAACTTCTCGAGCTTTTCGGCGATCGTCGCATCTTCGAGCGCGGAGTCGAAGATGTAGACGATCTCGTACGGACGCGTGGGCGCCATACGGGTCTTGAGTGTGGCCACTCGGCAGATCTCCCTTTGGTCGGGACCCGAAGGTCGGTTGGCCCCCCGGGCTGCCGGTCCGGGAGGAGGGCCCGGGCCAGCGGATTGCTCGCCCGGTATGTGCAGCCTTGAATCCTAGCCGTCACCGGCAAGGGACACAACTCCCCTCAGTTCGGCGCCCGCGTCCCCGTGCCACCGTACGGCCGATCGCCACCGATCACCGGGCCGCCCAGCCCCACGCCGTAGTCGTTGTCGATGGCCGACAGCACCTGACGCACGCTGCCCGGGAACGGGTCGCGCCGCCCCTGCCGGCCGAACGGGTCGGTGTACCACACCCGCGGACCGCCCGCGTTGCGCACCTTGTTGTTGTTGATGTCCACCTGACGACGCGCCCCGTTGAAAGGCGAGCGCGGATCGTCGAACGGCAACATCGTGAACGCGCCACCCGACACCGCCTGCTGCACCGGGTCGCACTCCTTCGTGCGCGCGCGCCGACCGTCGTGCTCCTGATGCGTGCACAACGCCGCCGGTCGCGCCACGCCATCCGGCTGACGCGGATCGAAGTACCGGCTCGGTCGGAAGACCTGAAAGTACGGGTCGAACGACGCCAGCACGCGGTTCCCCTCCGCCGATCGCACCTCACTGTGCGTTTCCCAACTCTCGTGCAGCACCCCGAAGTCGGACCCACGCCCCTCCGGCACGAGCACCTTCGACTCGACGCACGACCAGTCGGGGATGCGGCGCTTCCCGCCGCCGGCCGGCGAGTTCACGGGCGTGGCCGGCCCTACCGTCACCGTGCCGCCGCAGGTACGCTCGAACTCGCCGGGCCGACCGATCGCCGTCAGCAGCGCCACGTGCATCTCGGTGCGATCGGAGCACCGCAGGTGGTAGTTGAGTTCGTGCAGGTTGTTCGTGAACGCGTCCTTCGAGTGGGTGCCCTGATGCAGCTTCGTCATCACGTCGCATCGCACTTCGAGCAGTTGGCCCGCGCCGCCACCACTGCGCAGCACGATGTCGTTCTCCCATTCGATCTTGTGCCCCACGTGGTCTTCGTGACGACGCAGCCCGAGGCCGGCGACATCGAGCTGCTCGTTGACGTACCCGAACGGCAGATCTCCCACCTCGCGATACAGCGCCGATCCGCGAGGATCCCGCCCGTGCTCGTGCCCGAACGAACACCCTGTGAGCGGGTCCACCGGTGGATGCCACGTGGGATAGCGCTTCCCGTCCGGGCCGACCGTGCTGTAGCGGTCATGGATCGCGGCGCTGCATTCCCCGGGGCCCGGACGCCAGATGCCGAACGCGACCGACGGTGGGGCCGCCTCGAGCGTCGGCCCGTCGGGGGCGACCGGCGCCGCGGCCTGTTCACTGCAGGCGAGCAACACGACGCTGCTCGCGCCCATCAGCGCGCGCACCGCGCGTCCGTACACGATGGATCGCATGACCATGACTCCTAGAACCAGGTGATGGAGAGCGTGGTGCGCCACAAACCAAGGCGCGCGTCTTCGGCGATCGCGTTCCCGGTGCGATCGCTGCGCAAAGGCCCGCCGGTGCTGCTCGTGATCGCGAGCATCGGACTCAGCACGACGCCGCGCATGGGCAGATCCCACCCGAGGCCGAGAGAGAGCGACGGCGCGCTGGCGTGAAAGCGCGCGTCGCCGTCATCGATCGCAAAGCGCGACGTGCCGAGGCCGCCGGTCAGAAACCAGCGCGACGTGTTCGAGGGGTAATGCCGCGCGATGACCTCGAGGCCGCGCGCCGTGCGGTCGACGCCATCACCAATCACGTCGAGCCAGTTCCACATCGTCACGCCCACATGGAAGCGTTCGTGCACGCGTCCTCCCACGGCGAACTGCGCCGTCAGGGCGGGCGACTGCGTGTCCTGACACGCAGGGCAGGTGAGACCGGCGCTGCCGCGTCCGAGGCCGGCCGAGGCCCAGAGGCCGACCCGTCGAGCGAACGCACTCGCGTCCCGCCGGATCGCCGCCGGTGTCGCGAGACCACGAGACGCCGTATCGCGTGCGGGCTGCGCCGCCGCCACGAACGGCCACAGCACGGTGAGGAGCGCGCCGAGCAGCACCGTCAGCAGCACGGTGGTGCCGGTCGCGCCGCGCCGCGCGGGCGCGCCACGCGACGCGCGCATGTGGTCGGACTTCGAGAGACGAGGACGCATGAGGACGAGGAGGAAAGGGTGACGCACGCAACCTCGACATCCTCGCCGCGCCTGCCGTCACGGCACCGTACGCCGCATCACACGCCGATCGTGATCTCGCCCACGCTGTGACGGGCAGCGCAACGCGCGTGTGACGCGTACCTTCTCACCATGTGTGGACGCTACGGCCTCTCGAATCCCGCGCGCATTCTCGACCTGCCGTTCGCCGAGCAGGGACTGGATCCACAGTTGGCCGCACCGTTGGCCGATGTGCCACCGCGCTGGAACATTGCGCCCGCGAGCACGGTGCGCGCGCTGGCCGCCGACAGCTCGGGAGTTCGCGCGGCATCACTCACGTGGGGCCTCGTGCCGTTCTGGGCGAAGGACCGCACCATCGGGCAGCGGCTGGCGAACGCGCGTGCCGATGGTGTGCGCGACAAGCCGTCGTTTCGCGCCGCGTTCAAGGCGCGTCGTGCGCTCGTGTTTGCCGATCTGTTCTACGAGTGGCAGGTCGTGCCGGGTGCCCGCAGCAAACAACCGTGGTGCGCACGTCGCGCCGATCGTGGCGTGTTTGCGTTCGCCGCGCTGTGGGAGTCGTGGACGCCGCGTGCGCCGGAGCCGCCCGATGCGCTCGAGACCTTCACGCTGATCACGACCGAGCCGAACGCCGTGATGGCGCGTGTGCACGATCGCATGCCGGTGATCCTGCCGCCCGAGGCGTGGCGTGCGTGGCTCGATGTGCGCACCTCGCTCGATGCGGTGCAGGCGCTGCTCGTGCCGTTGCCCGATACGGCGCTCGACGCCTGGCCCGTGGCGCGCGACGTGAACAATCCGCGCGCTGACGGGCCCGAGTGCGCCGAGCCGCTCGCTACTTGACCGGCGGTAGCGCGTAGCGCTTGAGGTACAGATTGATCGAGCCGATCTTGAGACTCGACTTCATCTGCACCACGAAGCGATGCGCGTCGTCGGAGAGCCACACTTCGGCGCGCCCATTCTCCGAAAAGATGCCGCGCGTCTGGAACGTGGGCTGCACGACGATGGTGTTGAACTCGCCCGCCGGCACCTTGACGGTTTCCTTGCGCAGCACGCGCAAGCGCACCGGGTTGCCCTTCGGATTGAAGTAGCGCGGAATCTCCACCGTTTGCCCCACGACGAGCGGGATCGTGCGCACGTAGTACAGGAACGAGGCGTCGTCGAGCGGGGCCGACACGCTCGCTTCTTCCTCACCGCCGTTCTCGGTGAACACCGAGCGCTCCGGAAAGAACTCGTACTGCCGCGAGCGCTTGTAGTTGCCTTCGCTCACCTGCTGGTGAAAGCGATGCGAACTGAGGGTGGCGACGTCGAACCAGCTGTCCATGCGGTCGTCCACACGAAAGAACGGAATGCCGCCCTTGATGGTGAACACCGCGTGCCACGACGGCCGGCCGCGCACCTCCTCGATACCGACGACTTCCATCGTGCCGCGTCCGACCGACTTGAACGAGAACTTGAGGTCGTACTCGAGGCGCTCGCCGATGGTAAACGGCACGGCGGCCGCACCCGGGCGTGGAGCGCCGTACGGCGACGGGAGCATCGCCGTGCCGGTCTGTGCGCCGAGCGCCGCGGGCACGTCGCCGACCACGCCAAGCACCACGAGGGCGAGCGCAGCCAACACACGACGTCCCGCCGAGCGGGCCCAACCGTGGGACGCGAGGGACGAACGGCGCAACATCACAGCTCCGACGCTGGGGGACATGGCACACGCGCACCGGATGATCCGGTGCGCGCGTGCATTTCCCCTATGATACCCGGCGGACCGGGGTTCGTGCCCATGCGCCGTCACCTGACCGTCACACGTTGAAGCGAAAGAGCAGCACGTCGCCATCCTTCACGAGATACTCCTTCCCTTCGCTCCGCACGACGCCTTTCTCGCGGGCGCCCTTCCAGCCGTTGTTGGCGACGAAGTCATCGTACGAGACGGTCTCGGCGCGAATGAATCCGCGCTCGAAGTCGGAGTGAATGACGCCGGCGGCCGCGGGCGCGCTGTCACCCTTGTGAATCGTCCAGGCGCGCACTTCCTGCTCGCCCGCCGTGAAGTAGGTCTGCAGGCCGAGCAGCTGATACCCGGCGAGAATCAAACGATCGAGTCCCGCGCTCTCGATGCCGAGCGACGCGAGAAACTCGCGGCGTTCATCGGGCGCGAGTTCGGCGAGTTCGGCTTCGATCTTGGCCGAGAAGGGCACGATCTGCGCGTGCTCCTGACCGTCCGCGACCACCTTGCGCAGTGCGCCGAGCAGTGCGCCTTCGTCGCCGGCCAGTTCGGCGTCGGTCACGTTGGCGGCGTACACGACAGGCTTGGCCGTGAGCAGCTGCAGGCCGGCGAGTGCGGCGAAGTCGTCGGCGCTCAGTCCGGCGCGCCAGAGCGGGGTGCCGGCAGAGAGCGCGGCGTTTGCGCGCTCGAGCACCGGCAGCTCGGCGATCGCGTCCTTGTCGTTGGTGCGCGCGGCGCGCTTGACCTTGTCGAGGCGCTTCTCGACCTGCGTGAGATCGGCGAGCGCGAGCTCGAGCTCGATGATCTCCTTGTCGCGCGCCGGATCCGGATCGCCCATGACGTGCGTGACGTCGGGGTCTTCGAAGCAGCGGATGACGTGCACGATGGCGTCCGTCTCGCGGATGTTCTGCAGGAACTTGTTCCCCAGCCCTTCGCCCTGCGCCGCGCCCTTGACGAGGCCGGCGATGTCCACGAACTGCACGACGGCGGCCACGGTGCGCTTGGGCTGGACGATCTCGGCCAACTTGTCGAGGCGCGGATCGGGGACCTCGACCATGCCGACGTTGGGGTCGACGGTGCAGAACGGATAGTTCGCGGCTTCGGCCTTGGCGGCCGTGAGCGCGTTGAAGAGCGTGGACTTGCCCACGTTGGGCAGTCCCACGATGCCGAGCTTGAGCATGCGAGCGGGATTCCGGGGGACAGGGAAACCCG
>JALOPN010000270.1 GCA_025453875.1 Gemmatimonadaceae bacterium
CGCGAGGGACGCGAGAACGGCAACGGCGTGGGTGCTGTTCTCGCGTCCATCGCGGCTTCGCGTCCTTCAGTTCGTCTGCTCGCGGCTCGGCGATGGACGCACCATCACTCGTGCCGCAGCGCCTCGATCGGATCGAGGCCGGCGGCGCGGCGGGCGGGGATCATGCCGAACACAATGCCGATGCCGACGGAGACGGCGACGGCGATGGCGGTGAGGCCGAGGGGGACGCCGGCGTCGACGTTGAGCAGCGATGCCACCACGCGGCCGGTGATGAGTCCGAGTGCGATGCCGATGAGGCCGCCGATGCCGGTGAGCGTCGCCGATTCCACGAGGAACTGCGCGAGAATGTCCTGACGCGTCGCGCCGACCGCCTTGCGCAGCCCGATCTCGCGCGTCCGGCTCGTGACCGACACCATCATGATCGCCATCACCCCGATGCCGCCCACGAGCAGCGCGACGCCGGAGAGGACGATCATCACGAGGAAGAACACGCCCGTGAGGTTGTTGAAGGTGTCGAGGATCTGATCCTGCGTCACCAGATCGAACGTGTTGCGATCGGCGGGACGCAGGCCACGCGAGGCGCGCAGTTCGATGGTCACGGCCTCCTGTGCGTCGGCGACGGAGACGCCATCCTTCGGCTTGACGGGAATCCAGAGCGCCGACGTCTTGTCGATGGTGAACGAGCGATCGAGAAAGCGAAACGGCACGACAGCGCCCGTCTCCTGTCCTGGAGGCGCGAAGATGTTGGGCGGTTCCTGCCACACACCGATCACGCGCGCCGGGCGTCCACCCAGGCGTACCCACGCGTCGATCGGATTGACCTGACCGAAGACGCGACGCGCCACGTTTTCCTGAAGGATCACCACCGGGGCCCCACTCGAAATCTCGGCGCGCAGGAACCATCGGCCCGCGACCAGTTCGCCCCCCTGGATGAGCGGATAGCCCTCGTCGGCGCCGAACACCGCCACGCCCTGCGTGCGCACGCCTTCGTACTCGAGGCGAGCGAGCGTCTGCCCCCAGAGTCCGGCGTACTCGATTTGCGGAAGGCGCGCGATGCGGATCGCTTCGTCCTGCTGGATGTCGGGACGGATGCGCACCCAGAGTGGTGGATTCTGCGGATTGATGGGTGTCTGCGAAAACACCTTGAACACGTAGAACGTGCGTGGCCCGGCGACTTCGATCGTGCTCACGATCTGGCTGCGGATACCTTGCACCATGCCCGCCATCGTCATCACGGTCGCCACGCCGATGACGACGCCGAGAATGGTGAGCGCCGAGCGCAGCCGCGCCGTCGTGATGGCGCGCATCGCCACGCCCACATTGTGGCCGATCGTGGACAGCGACCAGTGCCGAGCGTTCACCACGATGCTACTCCGCGCGCATGGCCGCGATCGGATCGAGCCGCGCGGCGCGGGAAGCCGGGTACACCCCGAAGAGCACGCCGACACCGGCGCCGAGCACGAGGGCGAGTGCCACGGACCACGCGGTGACGCGGGCGGGCAGGGGAGAGACGGCGGCGATGAGCAGCGCGAGCAGCCAGCCGCCGAACACGCCCAGTGCACCGCCCGTGATGGCAAGCATGATCGACTCGGTCATGAACTGTCGTCGCACATCGGCGCGTGTCGCGCCGAGTGCCTTGCGGATGCCGATCTCGTGCGTTCGCTCACTGACCGACATCAGCATGATGTTCATGATCACGATGCCGCCCACGACGATGCCGATGCCGACGACGGCCGGGATGACCGCAAAGAGCACCTGCGTGAGCTGACGCCAGAAGTCCACCAGCGCGTCGGAGGTGGAGAGCGAGAAGTTGTTTTCCTCGCCCGGTCGCAGGCGTCGTGCGACGCGCATGGCTTCTTCGGCGCGCTGCATGGCGGGGGCGACCGATTCCGCCGTGCTCATCTTCACCGACACATTGGTGGTGGCGCGGCGGCCATACAGCGACTCGAACGAGGTGATCGGGATGAGCACGAAGCTGTCGAACGATTGGCCGAGCACGCGACCCTTGCTTCCGGTCACGCCGATCACTTCGAAACGCCGCCCGGCCATGCGCACCGACTGGCCGATGGGATCGAGGTCTTCGAACAGCTTCTCGGCGATATCGGGGCCGATCACGATGACATCGCGGCGCTCGCGCAGGTCGATCTCCGACATGGGTCGCCCCTTCTCGAAGCGATAGTCCTGCACGGTCTGGTACTCGGGCGTCACGCCGAACACGAGCGCGTCGCCGATGGACCGGTTGCGCCAGACGATGTCTTCGAGCGGCGTCGGCCATCCACTCACGAGGGCAATCGCTTGCGCATCGGGGAGCGCGGCGCGCACTGCGGCAACGTCCGCCTCGTCGACCTTGGGCCACCGCTGCGTGCGCCGCAGCGTTTCATCGTCGAACAGGCCGATGGAGATCGGCGAGCGGCGCACCTGAAAGGTGTTCATGCCGACCATGGCGTCGGCGATGTTCTCCTTCACGTACGCGTTCATGCCCGTGATGATCGCAACGACGGCCACGAGAAAGCCGACGGACACGATGATGCCGAGCAACGTGAAGAACGACCGGAGCAGATTGGCGCGCAGCTGGGCAAGGGCCGAGCGGAGCACATCCTCGGGGCGCATCATGCCTCAAAGTTAATGAGGCGATGTGCGCGTCACTCGTGGCGCAGGGCTTCGACCGGATCGAGGCGCGAGGCGCGGAGCGCGGGCAGCATGCCGAACGCCACGCCGGTGACGGCGGCCGCGACGAGGGCGGCGACGACGGCGCCGGGCTGCAGCTGGGCGGGCAGGGAGGAGTTGTTGCGGATGAGCGTGGTCAGGCCCGCGCCGAGAATGAGCCCCACGGTTGCACCGAGCACGGTGAGCGTGGCCGCTTCCACGAGGAACTGCCAGAGAATCGTGCCGCGCGTCGCGCCGAGCGCCTTGCGCACGCCGATCTCGCGCGTGCGTTCGGTGACCGAGATCATCATGATCCCGACCACCCCCACACCGCCCACGAGCAGGGCGACGGCGGAGAGCGCAAGGCCGACTGCAAAGATGGCGCCGAAGAGCTGGTCGAACGTCTCCAGCAGTCGCTCCTGCGGGACGAGCTCGAAGTTGTTCGGCTGCGCCGGCTTGAGACCGCGCTGCGAGCGCAG
>JALOPN010000271.1 GCA_025453875.1 Gemmatimonadaceae bacterium
GGCCGTGGTGTCGGCCGTGCTGGCGTCGCTCTTCGTGAGCTTCACGATCATTCCGTGGCTCGCGAGCCGGCTCATGCCGCGCACGGAAGAGGCCGAGGGTAATCGTTTCCTGCAAGTGCTCGATCGAGGCATTCGTGCCACGTACGCCCCCTTGCTGGGGCGCGCGATCGCGCATCCCTGGCGCACACTCGCGGTGTCGAGCGCGCTGGTGGTGGCAAGCGTGGCGGTGATTCCACTGGTCGGGTTCTCGCTCTTCCCGGTGGCCGGTACGCCGCAGGTGCACGTGGACATCGAGACCCCAGATGGTACGAGTCTCGACGAGACCGACCGTGCCGTGCGCTTTGGGCAAGGACAATCCCATGATCTACTACAACGTCCTGTCACGCCCCGAAGCAGCCAATCGCGGACAGCTCTTCGTGCTGCTGCACGCGTACGACGCCGAGCGCACGCCGCGCACACTCGACTCGTTGCGCGCGCAGCTGGCCGAGTATCCCGGCGCGCGCATCGAGCTCAAGGAGTTCGAGAATGGGCCGCCCATCGAAGCGCCCATTGCGATGCGTGTGGAGGGACCCAATCTCGACACATTGCGCACGCTCGCGGCCTCGGTGCAGCGGGCGCTCGAGTCCACGCCCGGTACGCGCTACGTGAACAATCCGGTGCGGCTCACGCGCACCGATCTGCGGCTCGACGTGGACCGTGAGAAGGCGGGGCTGCTTGGCATTCCCAGCATCGAGATCGATCGCACCCTGCGCCTGGGGATTGCCGGCCTCGATGCGGGTGCCTTCCGCGGTGACGACGGGAACGATCACCCCATCGTGACTCGGCTGGCTCGCCAGGGTCGTCCCACACCGGAGCAGCTCGATCGGCTCTGGGTGCCGAGCGCGTCGGGTGCGCTGGTACCACTCGGTCAGGTCGCGTCGCTCTCGTTCACGAGCACGCCCACGGTGATCAGCCATCGCGATCGGCTTCAACACCGATCGTGTGACGCGCGAGGTGCTCGCGAAGCTCGAGGCCATGCCGCTGCCGGCGGGCTATCGGTGGCGCGCGGCCGGCGAAATCGAGAGCCGTGAGGAAAGCTTTGGCGGCATCGGGGCGGCGGTCATCGTGGCGGTGTTCGGCATTCTCGCCATTCTCGTGCTCGAGTTCCGCCGCTTCCGCACGACGCTGGTGGTGGCGAGTGTGATTCCGCTCGGCGTGGTGGGTGGCGTGCTCGCGCTCTGGGCGGCGGGGTACACGCTGAGCTTCACGGCCATGATCGGCTTCGTCGCACTGGTGGGCATCGAGATCAAGACGAGCATTCTGCTCGTGGACTTCACCGATCAGCTGCGTCGCGAGGGTGTGCCGCTCGACGAGGCCATTCAGCGAGCGGGTGAGATCCGCTTCGTGCCCATCGTGCTGACGGCCATCACTGCCATTGGCGGTCTGCTGCCAGCGCGGCTCGTCACGCCGGTGTTGTACAAGCTGCTGGCGACGGAGACGGTGGACGACGAGGTCGCGACGTTCATGGCCGATCCAGTGCCGGCATGAACCGACAGCAGCGCGTAGGCGGTCACGTCGCGCCGCCGCGTCCTCCTACCGTGTCGCGCCGCACGAGCGTATCGCCGCGTGCGATGCGAAACGCGAAACTCTGGACCACGAGCTGTTGCACGCGTTTCTTGCCCACATAGGCCGGTCGGAACTTCATGCGCGGGAGCGCGTCTTCGACGGCCTTCGTGAACAGCGGGTGCGTTGACTCGAATGCGCTGAAGCTGCCGGGCTTCACGCACGAAGCGCGCCGCCACCACCCCTTCGAGCTGTTGCGCGAGCAGCTCCGGCGGATACTCGGGCCCGCCGCTCTCCGGATCGCTCGCGGCGGCGCTGTCCACGTCGATTTCGCTCAGCACGAACTCTTCGTAGACGGGTTCGACCTCGGGCACGGGCGCCGCCGCGACGTTCTCGCCCTCGAGACGCTGCGGCCCACCGGCCGTGCCATCTGCCGCGGCCCGCTCCGACGGGACCGGCACGTCACCGGCGGCAAGCCCCACGTACTGCAGCCGCTCCTGCGGCGTCGGGGCGATGGACTTTCGCTCCGGGGCCAGAAACACGGGCAACCGATCGCGCGAAGGATCGGGGGCTGGATACATGGGGACTCGGGCCGCCAGCGACGCGCCACCGACGACGGCGCTACCGTGCAGCAGCATGCCAAGCACCGTCTGCAGGACCTGCGTGCGCGATATGGTGCGTCCGGACTCGAGCAACGTGAGCGTGCGGCTCGGGCGGACCGGACGAGGACGGGGAACGAGGGAGAGGCGGGACACGGGCGCGAATACAGGGGAGGCAGCGCGAACCCTGTGTGAACGATGCGCGCACGACCGCGCACCCGACAGGGGGGACGCCGATGACGCGGGCCCACAGGGACGAACCGTCGGCGTCAGGGGATGGACCGGCAGCACTCGCCACTTGTGTGACGTATCCCCATGTTCCATGCATCGCGGATGCCCGCGAGTTGACTCGGTGTGATTCACCTCCCGCCCACCCTGCTCCATGTCACGCAGTTTCCCGCTCTCCCACACCGCTCGGCGCGCCGCGCTCGCGGTGGGTGTGCTGGCGGCCGGCGCGTTGTCGCCGCTCGACGCACTCACCGCACAGACCGCCGTCCCCACCGACGACGCCGCCAAGGGTGTCATCGCCGGCCTGCGCTGGCGCGAAATCGGCCCGGCCAACATGGCCGGCCGCATCGTCGATGTCGAAGGCATTCCGTCGCCGTCGCGCACCTTCTACGTCTCCACCGCCGCCGGCGGCGTGTGGAAGACCATCAACGGCGGTACGACCTTCTTCCCCGTCCTCGATACCGCGCGGGTCGCGTCGGGTGGTGACCTCGCCATCGCGCCGTCGGATACGAACGTCGTGTACTGGGGCACGGGCGAACCCAACTCGCGCAACTCCATCTCCCCCGGTGGTGGCATCTACAAGTCCACCGACGGCGGCAAGTCGTGGTCGTTCCTCGGTCTCGCCGAGACGCGTCAGATCGCGCGCGTGCAAGTGCATCCGCGGGATCCGAACACGGTGTACGTGGCCGCGCTCGGTCACGTGTGGGGCCCCAACAAGGAGCGTGGGCTCTACAAGACCACCGACGGCGGCAAGACGTGGAACCTCATCAAGTTCATCGATGACAAGACGGGCTTCGTGGACGTGCAGCTGCACCCCACCAACCCCGACGTCATCTTCGCGTCGAGCTATCAGCGCGTGCGTGGGCCGTACTTCCTCAACTCCGGTGGCCCCGGCTCGGCGCTCTGGAAGAGCACCGATGCCGGCGCGACGTGGACTGAAGTGAAGGGCGGTGGCTTCCCCGAAACGATGAAGGGCCGCATCGAGATCGCGATCTCGGCGAGCAGCCCCGACATCATGTACACGATGGTGGAAGCCGATACCGCGCCCAATCCGCGCCCCGAGAAGGGCGCGCGCGCCCAGCGTCGCCCGAGCGGCCTCTATCGCAGCGCCGACGGCGGCAAGACGTGGGAGTATCGCAATCCCGAGAACGTGCGCCCGTTCTACTACTCGCAGGTGCGCGTGCACCCGACGAATCCCGACGTCGTGTTCTGGTCGTCCACGCCGGTGAAGTATTCGCGTGACGGCGGCAAGACGGCGGGCAACACCACGCTGGGGCTGCACGTCGACCACCACGCGATGTGGTTCGACCCGAAGGATCCGCAGCGCATCATCGTGGGCAACGACGGTGGCCTCGGCATCACGCTCGATGGCGGCGGCACGTGGGAGTTCCCCAACACGTTCGCGATCGGCCAGTTCTACAACATCTCGGTGGACATGCAGGTCCCGTATCGTGTGTGCGGCGGTCTGCAGGACAACGGGTCGTGGTGCGGACCGAGTCGTCGTCGGCAGGGACCGATCACCAACGCGATGTGGCACAACGTGAGTGGTGGCGACGGCTTCGTCACGCAGCAGGACTGGACGAACCCGAACATCGTGTACAGCGAGTCGCAGGGTGGTGCGATGGGTCGCTACGACTGGGCGAGTGGCCAGCGCAGCGGTCTGGGCAAGCCGAATTGGCGCGACAAGTACAACGCGTGGAACGACTCCATCGCGGTGGTGCGTGGTGACGAATCGAAGCCGGAGACGGCCGAGATGCGGCGTCGCATCGCGGCGTTCCGCACGCAGCAGCGGCAGGATTCGCTCGACCTGCAGCTGCGCTGGAACTGGAACACGCCCTACATCATCTCGCGCCACAATCCGGCCACGCTCTACTTCGGCGCCAACAAGGTGCTCAAGAGCGTGAAGTACGGCGACGAGATGTTCCTCATCTCGCCCGAACTGTCGTACGCCGACACGGCCAAGCTGCGCGTCGCGCTTCGCACCACGGGCGGCATCACGCCCGACGTCACGGGTGCCGAGACGTTCGGCACGGTGGTGTCGCTCAACGAATCGCCCATCCGTCCCGGCCTGCTGTTCGCGGGCACCGATGACGGGCGTGTGTGGCTCACGAAGAACGACGGCGGTGCGTGGGAGGAAGTGACGAAGAACTTCCCCGGGCTGCCGGCGGGCGCGTACGTGTCGCGCATCGAGCCGTCGTACGAATCGGAAGCGATCTTCTACGTCACGTTCGACGATCACCGGCGCGACAACTACACGCCCTACGTGTACATGACGCGCGACTTCGGCCGCACCTTCACGAGCATCGCGTCGAATCTGCCCACGGGGCACGCCGACTTCGTGCACGTCGTGCGCGAGGATCCGACCAATCCGAACCTGCTGTAGTACGTGTCGGTGAATCGTGGTCAGAGCTGGCAGCGCTTCATGACGGGCTTCCCCACGGTGCCGGTGCACGACCTCGTGGTGCACCCGCGCGACAAGGAGCTCGTGGCCGGCACGCACGGACGGTCGATCTGGATTGTCGACGTCGCGCCGCTGCAGCAGCTCACGGCCACGGTGGCCGCGGCCGGTTCGCATCTGTTCGCGCCGCGCACGGCGTTCCAGTACGGCGAGCCGATCATCAATGGTGGCAGCAACGGCCACAAGCTGTTCCAGGCGCCGAGCCCGCAGTACGGCGCGGATCTCTGGTATCACGTGTCGTCGGGCACGGGGCGTGCGTCGATCGTGATTCAGGACGCGAAGGGTGATACGCTCACCACGTTGAACGGGCCCGGTGGTCCGGGACTGCATCGCGTGTCGTGGAACTTCCGCGGTCGTCCGGCACCGGCCGCGCCGCTGTCACCCGCGCAGGTGCGTGACAGTGTGCGACAGGCCCAGCGCCTGACCGCCGTGCTCGATTCACTCGAGAAGGATGGCAGCATTCCGGCGGCCACGATCACGATGGCGCGCAACGCGCTGAGCCGTGGTGCCGAAGGCATGCAGGCCATGATGGGCGGCTTTGGTGGTGGCGGTGGCGGTGGTGGTGGTGGCGGGTTCGGCGGCGGCGGCGGCGCGCCCGGCGTGCGCAACGATCGCCCCGGTGAGACGCGCCCCACGCCGAGCTTCCCCACGGCGGGGCAGGGTGGCGGTGCCGCGGCAGCG
>JALOPN010000272.1 GCA_025453875.1 Gemmatimonadaceae bacterium
CGAATCGTAGAACGGCGGCACGGTGTAGCCCGCGTACACGTGCGTATCGACGCGCACGCCGGGACCCCCGGGCATGTGGAACGTCTCGACGCGCCCCGGCGACGGCTGGAAGTTGCGCGCCGGATCTTCGGCGTTGACGCGGCACTCGATGACGTGCCCGCGGAACGGCGGCAGGCTCGTCACAGTGAGCGGCAGTCCCGCCGCCACGCGAATCTGCTCCTTCACGAGATCCACGCCGGTGAGCATTTCCGTCACCGGATGCTCCACCTGGATGCGCGTGTTCATCTCCATGAAGTAGAACGAGCCGTCGGTGTCGAGCAGCATCTCGACCGTGCCCGCGCCCACGTAGTTGATGGCCTGGGCACCGCGCAGTAGAACGAGCCGTCGGTGTCGAGCAGCATCTCGACCGTGCCCGCGCCCACGTAGTTGATGGCCTGGGCACCGCGCACAGCGGCTTCACCCATGCGCTCGCGCAGCTCGGGGGTCATCACCGGACACGGCGCTTCCTCGATGAGCTTCTGATGGCGACGCTGCACCGAGCAGTCACGCTCCCCGAGATGAATGACCTTGCCCTGCGAGTCACCGAGGACCTGGAACTCGACGTGCCGTGGCCGCTCGAGGAACTTCTCGACGTACACATCGCCGTTGCCGAACGCGCTCAGCGCTTCGCTGCGCGCGAGCTGGAACGAGCGTGCGAAGTCGTCGGGATCGCGTGCGACGCGCATAAACCGATCTCGCGCGCGAAGCCCAGCGCCTCTTCGGCATCTTCGACCGGTCCCGGCGTGCCCGGCACAATGGGTACGCCCACCTCGGCCATCGCGCGACGCGCCGACGCCTTGTCGCCCATGACGCGAATCTGGTCGGGCGTGGGGCCGATGAACGTGATGCCGGAGGCCGCACACGTCTCCGCGAACTCGGCGTTTTCAGCGAGGAAGCCGTACCCCGGATGAATCGCATCCGCGCCGGTGATTTCGGCGGCGGCGATGAGCCGCGGAATGCGCAGATACGAATCACGCGACGAGGCCGGCCCGATGCAGACATCGTCATCGGCGAAGCGAACGTGCGATTGGCGATCAGAACCTTTTTGAACATGGCGTTGGGCAGGGGGCCGACGCCCCGACCAGCCGCAGCTCGCCGGGGCGACCCGTCACCCGTGACGCGCCCTGGGCGCGCACGTCGAGCGACCGGAACGGCCGCCCGGGACGGGACACGCCGAATGGTGGCGAGTCACCCCCGTTCCCGCCAGTCGGGCGGGACAATCCGGGCGCCCGAAGGCGCCCGATCCGGCTCAGGCCGCGTTCGAGCCGTGCTGGAAGCCGTTGCCGAAGCCCGCGTCGCTGGTCGCGCTGACGCCCTGCGTCTTGAGCGCGAACTCGGCCGGGCTGGACGCGTAGAAGAGCGCGTTGTCGTACGAGATCACGCCCTTGCTGTACCACGTCATCAGGGACTGGTCGAACGACTGCATGCCGTAGGCGACGCTCCCTTCCTTGATCAGGTCGGGGATGTTGAGCGTGGCCTCGAGGTCGCGGATCTGCTCGCGTACGGCACCGGTGTTGACGAGCACCTCGCACGCCGGCACGCGGCCCGGCCGATCGGAGCGCGGCACGAGCCGCAGCGACACGATGGCCTCGAGCGCATTGGCGAGCGCAAAGCGCACTTCGTTCTGCTGGTGCGGCGGGTAGAACGACAGGATGCGGTTGATCGTGAGCGTCGCGTCGGTCGTGTGCAGCGTCGAGAACACGAGGTGGCCGGTACCCGCCGCCTTGAGCGCCACATCGAGCGTCTCGAGGTCGCGGATTTCACCGATCATGATGACGTCGGGGTCCTGTCGCAGCACGCGACGCAGCGCCTGTGCGAAGGTGGCCGTGTCGGTACCGATTTCGCGCTGATTGATGTGGCTGTGCACATCGCGGTGCACGAACTCGATCGGGTCTTCGATCGTGATGATGTTCGCGGAGCGGCGCTCGTTGATGTGATGCACCATGGCCGCAAGCGCCGTGCTCTTGCCGGAGCCGGTCACACCCGTGACGAGCACAAGTCCACGCGGCTTGAGCGCGATCTGCTCGAGCACGGGGGGCAGGTTGAGCTCGGCGATGGAGTTCGCGGCGTGCGCGATCGCACGCATCGCGAAGGCCACCGTGCCCTTCTGCTGATAGACGTTGACGCGGAAGCGGCCGATGCCCGGCACGTTGATCGCGAAGTCGGCCTCGCGCATTTCCACGAACTCGCGCAGCTGCGCCGGCGGCAGCAGGTGCTCCGCCAGCGTGCGCAGTTCCTCGGGCCGCAGCGGCGGCATGGGCAGGGCGACGAGGTCACCGTGCAGGCGCAGCGTGGGTGGGCGGCCGACCTTGAGGTGCAGGTCGGACGCGCCCTCGATGACCATGCGCTGCAGGGCCGCCTTCAGATCGAGGCCAGCCGGCGCCGCAGTGGTGGGTTGTGCGCCGGAGACCATCGTCATGCGTGGGTTCTCAGCCGTTCGGGTCGATGCGGAAGAGCACTTGTCCGTATTCGACCGGCTGCGCGTCCTTGACCGACACTTCGCGCACCACGCCGTCGACTTCGGATTCGAGCTCGTTCATGATCTTCATCGCTTCGATGATGCAGACGATCTGTCCCTTCGCGATCCGATCGCCGACGGCCACGTAGGCCTTGGCGCTCGGTTCGGGCGACTGGTAGAACGTGCCCACCATCGGCGACTTGATTTCGAGGAGGCTGGACTTGGGCGTCTCGACCTTCGGCGCCTCGCTCCGTACTCCCTCGTCCGCAGGACGCGCGGCCGGCGCCGGAGGCAACACGGCTGCGGGCGCCGCTGCGGGCGGCATCACGGCGGCCACAGCGGCCGCACGGTGCGGCGCGCTCTTCGAGATGCGAAGCTTCATCCCCTTGTCGGACGAAATCTCGATGGAGTCCACGGAGGACGCATCGAGCATCTCGATGAGCTTCTTGACGTAGCGCAGATCAATCATGTCTGACGGTCTCGACGACGCGGATGGGCGGACGGCGGACGGCCCCGTCGGGTCGTCCGGCGCCAGCGGTTACGCGATCTCCAGCAGGTCGCGGCGAAACGTCGTGAGGATCTCGGCGCCGCCTGCACGCAGCAGTACGTCGTCCTCGATCCGGATTCCGCCCCACCCCGGCCGGTAGATCCCGGGTTCAATGGTTACCACGGCGCCCTCAGGGAGGACACCGTCCGCGGTCCTGGCCAACCGAGGCCCCTCGTGCACCTCGAGCCCGATCCCGTGCCCGAGGCTGTGGCCGAATGCGTCGCCAAAGCCGCGCGCGTCAATGTACTCGCGCGCGAGCGCGTCGGCATCCGCCCCGCGCATTCCGGGACGAATCGCCGCCGAAGCGCGGGCGTTGGCCTCGCGCACGATGTCGTAGATCTCCCGCTGCTCCGCAGTGGCGCGCCCGAGCACGACCGTCCGCGTGATGTCGGAGCAGTAGCCCTCGGCCACCGCCCCGAAGTCGAGCAGCACGAAGTCGCCGGTCTCGAGCCGTCGGTCCCCCGCCCTCGCGTGCGGCAAAGCGGAGCGCGGGCCGCTGGCCACGATCGAGGGGAACGGAAAGGCCTCGCTCCCGGCGTCGCGCAGCGCCGCCTCGAGGCGGCCCGCCACCTGCGTCTCGGTCAACCCCGGCGACAACTGCGCCAGCGTCGTCTCCAGCGCCGTCTGCGCCATGGCAATGGCGCGACGAATGGCCGCGACCTCGGTGGCGTCCTTCACTTCGCGGAGCGGCTCGAGCAGCTCCAGCGTGGGGCGCCACTGTCGCCGGCCGCCCTGCTCGAGCAGTCGCTGGAAATCGCGGTGGAGCAGATGCTGCGACTCGAACCCGACGCGCTGCACCGTGGGAAGCGTCCCCAGCAGCTCCCAGAGCCCTGTCCACAAACTCTGCGACACGATGATGACGCGCGCGGCCGAGCCGACTTCGTCTTCGACTTGCGTGGCGTAGCGGAAGTCGGTGAGCAGCACGAGCTCGCG
>JALOPN010000273.1 GCA_025453875.1 Gemmatimonadaceae bacterium
AGGGCAGGCGGGATCCGTCGGCGAGCGACTCGGTGGCGGGGCGCCCCGAGCGCCGGGCACCGGAAACCGGCGCCGACGGCTTGCGTAGTGTACGCAACTTCCACGCGAGGCGCTGTCGTGCTCGGTTCTCTGCTCCAATTGCTGGCGTTGCGTCCCCTGATGGGGATGGCCATTCTCGGCGTCCCGGTCCTCGTCCTGCTCGCGCTGGGGCTGCTGACGGTCGCCGTCTTCAAGGTGATCGCGGCGCTCTTCGTGCCGGCGGTGGTGGTCCTCACGATCATCTGGCTGGTGCGGCGGTCGCGGCGGTCCTGACGGGCCACCCACCCTTTCGCGGGGGTGGGCCAGCGGCGAGGATTGATCATGATCGGCTCCCCGGGCGCTCCGGGGTGACGCCGCCCCGCTGCCGGTGTTCGTCGGCGGGCGGTCGCCGACGCTCCCTCGTGCCGGACCAGCCCATGACCGACCCGACCCCCGACGCCGGCCCCGACGAGGCCGCTGCGCTCGCGTCCATTCTGCCACGTCTCGACGCCGCGCGCACCGATCTGCTCGCGCTGCATCGTGTGTTGCTCAACGCCGAGCGCGTGCGCTACGAGAAGGTGTTCGGACGCATCAATGGCAACGGCGCCTTTCTGCAACTGGCGCTGCACGACCCGTGGTTCACCTGGTTGCGGCCCATGATGAAGCTCGTGTCGGAGATCGATTCGCGCCTGCTCGATCGTGGACAGGCACCGATCACCGCCAGCGAAGCCGCGCAGATGCTGAGCGACGCCGAGCGACTGCTGCGACCGGACGCCGAGGGCTCCGGCTTCCAGCAGGAGTTCCAGCAGCTGCTGCAGGATGCACCGGAAGTGGCCGTGCTGCATCGGCAACTCGCGAAGCATCGCGAGTAGTCATCGGGCTGTTGCGGGGCCGTGACGTGCGGACCGCTCGCGCGCGCGCGTGTCGCAGGCGAGGTTAGCGACTGACCTGCGCCCGGAGTCCGCATGCATCGTCGTCGCTTTCTGCTCGATCTTTCTGTTTGTACGCTCGCACTCGCGGAGCTGCCGGGCGCGCGTCGTGTGACGTGGCGCCCGCGCTTCGTGGCCGATCCGTTTTCGCTTGGCATCGCGAGCGGTGATCCGCTCCCCGACGGCGTCGTGCTGTGGACGCGACTCGCCCCGGATCCGCTCGCCGAGGATGGCTTCGGCGGGCTGACCGACGAGCGGATCGCCGTCGCCTGGGAAGTGGCCGATGACGAGGCGTTCACGAAGGTCGTGCGCCGCGGCGTGGCACAGGCCACGCGCGAGCTCGCGTACAGCGTGCACGTGGAAGTGGACGGACTGGCTCCCGACCGGTGGTATCACTATCGCTTCACTGCGGGCGACGCACGCAGCCCAATCGGACGAACGCGCACGGCGCCCGCGCGCACGGCGGCCATCACGCCACTGCACTTCGCGTTCGTGAGCTGTCAGCACTTCGAGCAGGGGTTGTACACGGCGTACGAGCACCTCGCCAACGAACGGCTCGATCTCATCGCGCATCTCGGCGACTACATCTACGAGGGCGCCGGTGTCGATGCCCGCGTGCGTCGGCACGACGGCGCGGAGATCACCACGCTGCGTGACTACCGGCGACGCTACGCGCAGTACAAGCAGGATCCGGCGCTGCAGCGCGCGCACGCGATGTGTCCGTGGACGGTCACGTGGGACGACCACGAAGTGGACAACAACTACGCGGGCGATTCCTCGGAGCGTCGCGATCCGGTGGACGGATTTCTCGCGCGTCGCGCGGCGGGATATCAGGCGTGGTACGAACATCAACCGGTGCGCGTACCGCGTCCGACGCGCTGGTCCGATCTCGCGATTCATCGCACGATCTCGTGGGGGCCGCTCGCGCGCTTCTGGGTGCTCGATACGCGGCAGTATCGCACCGATCAGGCGTGTGGTGACGGTCGCAAGCCGCGGTGTGCGGAAATGGACGCACCGGATCGCACGCTGCTCGGCTCGGCGCAGGAGCGGTGGCTCGCCGACGGGCTCGCCGCCTCCGACGCGCGCTGGCAGGTGCTCGCGCAGCAGGTGATGGTCGCGCCCTTCGTGGCCACGGTGCAGGAGCAGCCGGTGATGTCGATGGACCAGTGGTCGGGCTACCCCGTGGCACAACGTCGCTTCGTGGAGACCATCGGCGCGCACGCGCCCGGACGCGCCGTGGTGATCACCGGCGACATCCACGCCAACTGGGCGAATGACCTGCGGGTGGATTTCGAACGTCCCGACACACCGGTTGTCGCGACCGAGTTCGTCGGCACCTCGATCAGTTCCGGCGGCAATGGATCCGACGGTTTCACGGGCGCTCGCGCCGATGCCCTGCGCGCGCAGAATCCGCACATTCACTGGCACAACGCGCGGCGCGGCTACGTGCACTGCACGGTGGATGGTGACGCGTGGCAGTCGCGGTATCGCACGGTGCCGTTCGTCGATCGTCCGGGAGCGCCGGTCGAAACGGCGGCGACCTTTCGCGTGGAGCACGGCCGACCGGGGGTGGTGCGCGGCTGAACCGCGCTGCACGTTGTCCGCGAATCCCCGACAGGGCGTGGGAGAGTCGCCGCTGCAGCCGATGCCGGTTGTGCGCGCACTATCCCCGGCACGATGCGGCGGAGGCATCGCGGTCACCACGGGCGACTCGCGGAGGGGCATGTGCACGAGCGGATGGCAGTCGAGCAGTGCGCGCAGGGCATGGTGCCATGAGGCGGGGGCGCGCCGGCCTCGTAGCCACGCTTGCGACCGTGGTGCTGGTGCTGCTGTTCTTCTACGCCCCGCACTGGATCCTGACGCACGTGCCCGCGCTGTCGCGTGGTGTGCGCGCGTGGCTGGCCACGGGTTGGTCGCTGGCCGCGCTTGCCCTGGCCACGTGGGTTGGTTGGCGGTGGAGCGGTTCACCGCGTGACCACGCGGGGCGTGCGACGCCACGCCGTGACGCGCGATGACGATGCCCACGCCCTCGGCACCGGACACTGCGGACGATCCGTTCGGCACCCCGCGCGCCGGCACACCGGCGCCGTGTCGGGGCGCGTGTCCGGTGGGCACCGATGCGGCCGCGTACGTCGCACTGCTTGCCGAAGCGTCGGTGTGTGGTCGCATCTGTTCGGCGCCATGCGAACGATCCTGCCGACGCACCGTGATCGATGCGCCGGTGTCCATTCGGGCCATGAAGCGTGTGCTGTGCGACGCCCATGGCGCGGAGCAGGGATCGGCGTCGCGCTGGATGCGCGGTGCCGGATCGATTCCACCGGTGACACGAGCGTCGGTGGGCATCATCGGCGCAGGGCCGGCGGGACTTGCGGCGGCACACGATCTGCGACTCGCCGGTCACGCCGTGACCATTTACGAGGGCGCTCCCCTCCCCGGTGGCATGATGCGCTACGGGATTCCGGCGTTTCGTCTGCCGCGCGCCGTGCTCGACGCCGAGGTGAACGCCGTCGTGTCGCTCGGCATCACGTTGCGCCTCGGGTGCGCGATCGGTTGGGACGTGCGCATGGACACCCTCCTGCACGAACACGCAGCGGTGCTCATCACCGCTGGCTGTCAGCAGGGGCGCAGCCTGCGCTTGCCGGGGGCGGCGCTACCTGGCGTGATGCGCGCCGTCGACTTCCTGCGACGCGAGAACGCACGCGTCGAGGGCGCGCCCGATGCGGGCAGTCTGCTTCCCGCTGGTGATGTGGTGGTCATTGGCGGCGGCAGCGTCGCGTTCGATGCGGCGCGCAGTGCGTGGCGTACGCATCTCGGGCCCGTGAACGATGCCTACGATGGCCAGACGGCGCTCGACGCGGCGCGTTCGGCGGCGCGGCAGGGCGGACCGCCGCATCCGGTCACGCTGATTGCGCCAGAGGACGCCAGCGCGCTGCCCGTGCCGGTCGAGGAGCTGCACGAAGCCACGCTTGAAGGCGTCACGTTGCGCGCCGGCACCAGTGTGGTGCGCATGCTTGGCGAAACGCACGTCACGGGTGTGGAAGTCGCGCCCGTGCTTTCGCTGGTTGACGCGACAGGGCGGTTCAATCCGCAGCTCGATCTGGCGCGCACCTCGGTGATTCCCGCCACGACCGTCGTGCTCGCCATCGGACAGCAGGCGGACACCGACTTCCTCGCCGAGGTCCCGACGGTCGCGCGCACCCCGTGGGGCGGCATCGTGGTGGATGACAACTTGCGCAGCACCGATGCGCGTGTGTGGGCCGCCGGTGATGTGGCATCGGGACCGCGTGATCTCATCGAAGCGGTTGCCTCGGGGCAACGCGCCGCGCGGAGCATCGCCATCGCGCTCGACCCGATGCAGGCCCAGGTCCCGGGCCGCCGTGCCATCGCAACGCCACGCGTGCACACGGCGCCACCACTCGGAACCACGACTCGCTTCTGGAGTCGCTACGACGACCTCGCGCGCACGGCACTCCCCGTGCTGCCACCCGCGCGCCGCGACGCACTCGGAGAAGTCGAAGCTGCACTCGATGTGCCGTCCGCTCGCGCCGAAGGACAGCGATGCCTGCGGTGTGATGAACAGCTGCAGTTCGCGCCGTCGCGCTGCATCGCGTGCGCGCTGTGCGTGGATGTGTGTCCGCAGTACGCGCTCGCCCTGCTCCCCTCGGGCGCCGAGCGCATCGGCGCGTCTCCCGTCTCGGGACGCGCGCTCGCGCTCACCTTCAACGATGATGTGTGCATTCGCTGCGGGCTGTGCGTGGCGCGCTGCCCGACCGATGCGCTGCTGTTCACGCTGACACCCGCACTGGCGGCACCAGACCTTCCGCTCACCAACACGGCGCATGCCTGACACGCTCGATCCTTCCGCGCCGCGCAGCTGGCGAGCCCGCCTGCAGGACTCGGCGGTGTATCGCTCGATCGTTCGCACGCCGCCGCTCGATTCACCGCGCGGACGTGCCCAGCGGGCGTTCGGCAATGTGTTTCTGCACGTCTATCCGGTGCGCGTACCCCGTGCGCTGCTCCGGTTTCGCTCCACCTGGCGGCTGGGTTTCATCTCCGCCGTGCTGTACGCGATTCTGTTCATCACCGGTGTGTATCTGATGTTCTTCTACACACCGGCCGTGAGCATGGCCTACGGCGACATGCAGCAGCTGCGGTCGCAGGTCGGCTTCGGTCAGCTCATCCGCAACGTGCACCGGTGGGGTGCGCACCTCATGGTGCTCGCGGTCGTCTTTCACCTCGTGCGCGTGTTCGTGCACGGTGCGTACAAGGCGCCGCGACAGTTCAACTGGGTGATCGGCGTCGGGCTGCTGCTGGTGACGCTCGCGTACTCCTTCACGGGCTACTTGTTGCCGTGGGATCAACTGGCCTACTGGGCCGTGACGGTCGGCTCCGATCTCGTACAATACGCCCCCGGCGTGGGCGGGTGGCTGCGCAACTTCCTGCTCGGCGGCAGTACCATCGGGCAGTCGGCGCTGCTGCGCTTCTACGTGATTCACGTGGCGGTGCTCACCATGGCGTT
>JALOPN010000274.1 GCA_025453875.1 Gemmatimonadaceae bacterium
AGCGCGAGAGGGGCGGCCAGTCGTCGGCCGGTGCTGCGGAGGGGGGGCATGGGGCGGACCTCGGAAAGGGAGAACCCGACGAGCCGGACTCTGGGAAACATAGCGTCCTACCCGGGAGTGTCGGCAGGGTTCCGAGGTCACGCCCCTTGGTCTCTCCGCCGCGCGCCCCCACTTTACCCGGCGGCATGTCCTCACCCCGCGCCGATCTCCTCGATCCTGCCGCCGTCTCCGCTCTCGGCCATCTCGAAATGGTCGCGCGTTGGGTCGTGGACGGCTTTCTGACCGGCTTGCACCGCTCGCCGCGCAAAGGCTTCTCGGTGGAGTTCGCCGAACACCGCCCGTATCAGCCGGGCGACGACCTGCGCTATCTCGACTGGCGCATCGCGGCCCGAGCCGATCGCTGGGTCGTCAAGCAGTTCGAGGAGGAGACCAACACGCGGGCCATGCTCGTGCTCGATGTCAGTGCGTCGATGCACTGGACGGGTGCGCTGAACCGCCTCACCAAGCTGGCCTACGCCGAGCGGCTGCTCGGCGCGCTGGCGCTGCTGTTCCTGCGCCAACGTGATGCCGTCGGACTGGTGCGCGCCGACACCGGCGTCCGGTCGGTCGTGCCTCCCGGCTCGCGGGACGGCCACTGGTTCCGCCTCGCGGCCGCCCTCGCGCAAGCCGGCGGCGGGCCCGGCACCGATCTCATCGCGGCGCTCACTCAGGCGGCACACTTCACCCGCCGTCCCGGCTTCATCGTGCTTGCCTCGGATCTGCTGGTCGAGCCGGAGCCGGTGATCGAGCAGGTGCGCGCGCTCCGCGCGCGAGGGCATGAGGTGCTCGTGCTGCATATCCTCGATCCGCTCGAACGTGATTTCCCGGAGGGTGGCGAAGCGCTCTTCACCGACCCCGAATCGCGAACCGCGGTGCCCGCGTCACCAGCCGATGTGCGCCGCGACTATCGGGCGACGGTCGAGCACGCCCTCGCGCAGTGGCGCACCGAGTTGCTGCGGCACGGGGCCCGCTACACGCTGGCCTTCACCGACACGCCATTTGGTGATCCGTTGCGCGCGGTCGTGCGCGCCTCGGGACGCGGGCCGATGCCGATCGCGTGACGTTCCTCGCCCCACTCTTCCTCTCGCTCGCCGTGCTGGCGGGCGTTCCGCTGCTGGTGCACCTGCTGCGCCGCCGCGTCACGCGCACCGTGGAGTTTCCTGCTCCTGTTGCGCTTGCTGGCCGTGCTCGCCCTCGTGGCGGCCGTCGCCCGCCCCGTCGCGAACGTCGGCGGAGCCGGCCATCCACCCGTGGCGCTCGCGGTCGTGCTCGATGCGTCCATGAGCACACGGGCCATCGTGGACGGTCGTTCGGTCTTCGCTCGACTGCAGGACGCGGCGCGCGCTGTCGTGTCGCAGCTGGGGCCGGAGGATCGCGCCTGGCTGCTCACGAGCACGGGTGCGATCATCTCGGGTGACGCCGCGACGCTCAGCGCCGCGATCGCGACGCTCACGCCGAGCAGTGGTCGCGGCGATCTCGATGGGGCGCTTCGCCGTGCGCAACGCCTCGTCGCCAATGGCGCGCCGCGGACACCGGTGATCGCGCTCTTGAGCGACGGGCAACGCAGTGCGCTGCCGTTGTCGCCGGCGCCACTCGACCTCGCCGAGACGGCACTGATCGTGCACGTCCCCGCCGTCGCGTTGCCTGGCAATCGCGCCGTGCTCGACGTGACCACCACGCCGGAGCGATGGGTGCCTGCGGGTCGTGTGACGGCGCGACTGCAGAGCGACGCGCCGGCGCCGTGGCGTGCGTTGCTCAACGAACGCACGATTGCGCGCGGCACCGCGAGTGTCGCGCCCGATTCCCTCGCGACGAGCGACGTCGAGATCGACGCCGTCGCGACGGACACGGGGTGGCTCGCCGGGCGCGTGGAACTCGATCCCGATGATTTTCCGGGCGACGACACGCGCCACTTCGCGGTGCGCGTCGCGCCGGCGACGCCCGTGCGTGCGGACGTGTCGGCGGGCCCGTTTGTTCGTGCCGCACTCGAGACACTGATCGACGAGGGGCGTTTGCGACCCGGCGCCGCCGGCGGCGCGGCGGTCGTGTCCGTGGTGGAGGCCACGCAATCGGTGATCGGGCCGGCCGTGCGACTGGCGCCGTCCAATGCCCTGCAACTCGTCACCGCCAATCGCACCCTCGAACGGGCCGGTATTCCGTGGCGGTTCGGGGCCCCGCTTCGTGATTCAGTCACCGTGCAGGATCGCGCAATCGATGCGCCGGTGCGCCGTGCACTCTCCGACACCGAGCCGGCACCAGGCGCGCAGCGGGCGTCGATCGACGGCGCGACGGTCACGCTGCGCTATCGCCTCACGCGTACCGGCGCGACCGGTGACACCGGACGGGTACTGCTCGAGGCGGGGGGGACGCCGTGGGTAGTGGCGGGTCGTGACTACGTGCTCGTGGCCTCGCCACTCACACCAGACGCGACGACGGCGCCGCTGCAGGGGGGCTTCGTGCCGTGGTTGCGCGATCTGATCAGTGCGCGACTCGGCGACGAAGGGCTGCTGCTGCGCGGTGCACCGGGCGACACCATCGCGAGCGAGGGGCTCGTCGATTCGCTGCAACGTCGCTCGGGCACTGCGACGCCGGTATCCGGCGTTGCGCTCGTCGTGCCGGACGAACCCGGTGTGCACACGTTGCGACGACTCGGTCGCACGGTGGGAGTGCTCGTGGTCAATGCGCCGGCGAGTGAATCGGATGTGCGGGCCTGGGGAGACAGTGTATGGCGGGAGTCGTGGATGACGGGAGCACCAACGTTCGAACCGGCGCCGGATCGGTTGGCGGCCACGGTGTTCGATCGTGCCGGCGGACGGTCGATCGTCTGGCCGCTGGTGCTGCTGGCCCTTGGCGTGCTCGTGCTCGAAGCGCTGGTCGCGCGTGGGCTGTTCGCGGCAACGACCGACGCACCCTCGCGCGCGACGACGCGCGACGCGATCTCCCCTCGCGGATGAGGTCGCGCTGAGCATGGGATTGCCTCGTTTGCTCGATGTCGTCAGCGGTCTCGCTGGCTACCACGAGACCCGTCAGCAGCTGCCCACCGGACCGGGCGCATTGCGCCTCGGCGGACTGGCCGGATCGTCCGACGCGGTGCTCGTGGCGGCGCTCGCGCGCGACCTGCCGCAGCGACTGTTCGTGGTGGTGGCCGACCAGTTGGCCGATGCGGAACGGTGGCTCGCCGACCTGCAGACGCTCGTCGATGACGTCCCGGTCGCCCTCTATCCGCCGCGCGAAGGGTTCGGCGAAGTCGAGCCGCACGCAGAGGTGGCGGGTGAGCGCGTCGAGACGCTCGAGCGGTTGTCACGCGGCGCGTTGCGTGTGCTGCTCACGACATCGCGTGCGCTGCTCGAACGCACCGCGCTGCCCGCCGCGTTGCGCCACGCACGACTCGAGATTCGCAAAGGCGATACGCGCCGGCCGGAAGCGCTCGCGGCGCATCTCGAATCGGTCGGCTTCGAGCGCGTGCCGATGGTGGAGGACGTCGCGCAGTTTTCGGTGCGTGGCGGCATCTTCGACATCTATGGCTTCGGCATGGCCGAGCCCGTCCGTCTCGAGTTCTGGGGCGACGAGATCATCGAGCTGCGACACTTCGATCTCAACACGCAGCGCACGACGCGTCCCGCGGAGCTCGCGCTCGTGCTTCCCGTGGATGGACGCGTCAGCGAGACCGGAGGCGAAACGGAACGCGTGTCGGTGTCGGAGTTGCTGGGGCCCGACACGATTGTCGTGATCCCGGCGGGCAGCAGTGTGCGCGCGGAACTGCAGCGCACATGGGATGAGAGCGCGCATCACATCGACCTCGCGCGTCGTCGTGGCGAAGAGGCGCCACCGCGCGACGTCCTGTTCCGCAGCCCTGAGCAGACGCTCGCGGCGCTCGGCCGTCTGGCCACGCTCACGGTGCTTCCCACCGCCGGCTCACTCGCGCGACGCAACGAACGACGGCTGCGCGATGACGACGAGGAGCGGCAGGCGCCTGGTGAGTTGGCCGTGGGCCCCGTCGACATCAACTTCGCGATCCTGCCGCCCGAGCCGGTGTCGCGCGACTTGCGCGTGCTGCGTCGCCTCACGCGCACGGCGCCGCCCACGGTC
>JALOPN010000275.1 GCA_025453875.1 Gemmatimonadaceae bacterium
TACCCCCTCGCCCCTCGTGACCGACGCCGACGTGCTGCACCGCCTCCGCAGCGGCGACCACGCGGCGTTCGACGCGATCTTCCGGCAGTGGTACGAGCCCGTGGTGCGAGCGGCCAACCGTATCCTGCACGACCCCGGCGTGGCCGAGGAAGTGGCGCAGGAGGTGCTGCTCGAGTTGTGGCGCCGTCGCGAGCAGCTCCCCGAGGGAAGCAGCATCCCGGCGTACCTGTTGCAGTCCGCTCGCAACCGCGCCCTCAATCATTTGCGGCACCTGCAGGTGCAGAAGAAGTCCCAGCTGTTCGTGGAAGCGCTGCACGAGCCCGCCGAGCGCGCCGATGCCGCCGCCGAGGCGAATGAGCTCGAGACCGCCTTCCACGAGGCCATTGCCGCCTTGCCGCCGCGCACGCGCGAGGTCTTTCTCATGAGCCGCGAGCGCAACCTGCGCTACACCGAGATCGCGGAGCAGCTTGGCGTGAGTGTGAAGGCGGTCGAGGCGAACATGACACGCGCGCTGAAGCAACTGCGCGAGCGACTCGCGCCCTTTCTCCGACGTCGCGGGGAATAA
Organism: Gemmatimonadaceae bacterium; assembly: GCA_025453875.1. GTDB lineage: Bacteria > Gemmatimonadota > Gemmatimonadetes > Gemmatimonadales > Gemmatimonadaceae > JAABRT01. The sequence goes on from JALOPN010000275.1 coordinate 566, forward strand.
CGTGGCACGCGCTGGTCATCGCGCCGCAGGCAACATAGGGTTCACGGACCGACCGGTGTTCCCCGCATCGGATGCCTGCACGTCATACCCACGATGGTCGCGGGTGAACGCAGGCCGAACCCGAGGACTCGTACGATGAAATTCACGCGCTTCCGCCTGATCGCCGCCACCGCCACACTGCTTGGCGCGACGGCGTGCAACTTCGATTCGATGGGGAGTGCCAACGGTCGCGACTTCGCATTCGGCAGCGCGTTCAACACGCTGCCGGCCGGCATGGAGATGACCACCTCGAGTTACGGCGGCGAAGGCTCAGGGCTGCCGTGGGGCGGCCCCGAACGTGGCGGCGGCATGATGCAAGGCATGGGCGGTCCCGGCATGCGCGGCGGCCCAGGCATGGGCGGTATGATGGGCGGCGGCCTCGGCCCGGACTTCATCGGCGCCGGTCAGCCGGGACGCGGCCCGCATCGCGGCGCGTTCGCCGCGCGCATCGACTCCACGTGCACCGTGGCCAGCAGTGATGTCACTTGCACGTTCACGCGCAACGGCCTCACCGCCACGACGATCTACACCATCACCTCGACCAGCGGCGCGGCACAAACCAAGATCGACACGCTCACCACGAACACCGTGCGGGCGCGCACCACCGTCACCGGCACCATCAGCCGCAGCCGCGACGGCAGCGTGACCGCCACCGTCAACAACAGCAGTGACCGCACCGTGTCCGGCCTCGCGCCCAGCAGTACGCAGCGCACCGTGAACGGCTGGTCGAAGGGCGCTGAAACAGCGAGCGGCACCAATCGCGACGGCCAGAAGTTCACCGCCGTCCGCACGTCGAACGATACGACCACCGGCCTCGTGGTCCCCGTCTCCGCAACGACGACGCCGAGCTACCCGACTGCCGGGCGCGTCGTGCGCGTGATGTCCGTGCAGACCACGCTGGACGGCGGCACGCCTGCGACGAACACGCGCAAGGAAGTCCTTACCTACGACGGGACCGCGACGGCAAAGCTGGTGATCACCGAAAACGGCACGACGAAGAACTGCACCGTCGCCCTGCCGCGCGGGCGTCCGAGCTGCCAGTAACGGCGTTGACGACCTGCGAGCGTACCGCTGCGGATGTACGACCGCCTCACGGATAGACGGTTGGTCGTCGTGGGTGTGGTGGGCGACGGTTGGCGGTAGCCCCCACACCCCGACTTCAGACATCCCACCCAGTCCCGCCTCCGACCTCTTCGCCAGTCTGACGTCGGGGCCGTTCGCCAGTCTGATGTCTGGTCTTTACCGGAGGCGTATTCCCACCCGATGCGACACCGGCCGCCCCCCACGCATCGGCTCGAGCGCGTAATCGAAGGAGAGGCGGTCCACCGTGAGCCCGAGGCCCGCCGTGACCAGCGACTCGTCGCGCTCGCGCGGCAGGCGAAATCCGTGGCGTAACGCCAACGCCACGCCCTCGACCGGGACATAGAGCAGCTCCATGCCGCCGGCTGGACGCACGAAGAGGTCCCCTTCGAGTGTGAGCTGCGCCTGGCCGACCAGATCCCAATGGTCGCTGAACGCATACGGTGCGGTGCCGATGCCCACACCGATCCGTCGCGGCAGCGTCCCCGACACCCCACCGAGGCGTGGTCCGACCCCGAGGTTCTGGGCTACGATCGATAGCGAGGTCGGTCCCATCGGGCGTACCAGCCCCAGGTCGAATGCCACCGTGCCGTCACCAGCATTGCCCAGGCGATCTTCGGCGAACTTCACACTCGCCCCGAGCCGCAGCCCCTTGATCGTCCGGGCCACCCCCAAAGTGAAGGCATTGCTGCCGGCGGTGATGGCCCCGCCGTCCGATAGCTGCGTCGCGCCCGGGAACACCGCGTCGTCGTAACGCGCGGTGGGTGAGCGCCAGGTGAGGTGCTGCAACCCCACGCCGACATAGGTCGACCCGATGGCCGTGAGATTCGCCAGGGCGCCGCCCGTCGCCGCGGCGCCATACGATTGCAGCGACGCCGACAGCCCGCGGGCCGCCGTCAGCAACGCCGGGTTGCCGAAGAGGGCATCCCCATCGTTCGAGACGAGGTGGGTGTTGCCCAGCGCCAACGTGCGCGCACTCACGGGAAGGCGCAGGACGAGCGGGCCTTCGCCGACCGGCTGCGCCGCCGCGCGCGTCAGGGGGAGGGCCGTGACGGCCGCCAACAGCCAACCGGCAGCCAGGCTCTTGCAAAGCAGGGAAGTCATGCGTCAAATGAACGGCATGACACTCCCCCTCGCCAGCGCCGACTGGCGCCTCGGTTCACAGGTCCCGCAGTCACATCGGCCGTGGTTGCGCGCACTCGGCTTGTGGCTGCTTCAGCGGGCAGGATGGCAGTTCGAAGGGCAGATGCCCGATGTCCCGAAGTTCGTGGTCATCGTCGCGCCGCACACCTCGAACTGGGATTTCCCGATCGGCCTCGCCGCCAAATGGGCGCTGGGCTTCGACGCCCACTGGTGGGGCAAGGACTCCCTGTTCCGCGGCCCGCTCGGCTGGTTCATGCGC
>JALOPN010000046.1 GCA_025453875.1 Gemmatimonadaceae bacterium
CGTGGTGGGGGACTGCACGCCGGAGGAAGCGGTGCGTCTCGCCACGGTGCATCTCGGCGATTGGGAAGGTCGCACACCGCCGGCGCCCGTGCCGGACGCTTCGCCACGCTTCGCGGACCGTCGCGTGCATCTCGTGGACAAGCCCGATGCACAACAAGCCGAGATGCGGCTCGGGCATGTCGCCGTGCCGCGGGCGCATCCCGATTATTTCCCGCTCGTGGTGATGAACGCGATTCTGGGCGGGCTCTTCTCGTCGCGCCTGAATCTCAACCTGCGCGAGGCGCACGGCTACACATACGGCGCGCACAGTGCGTTCGATTGGCGTCGCGCCGCGAGTCCGTTCGAAATCTCCAGTGCCGTGCAGACGGACAAATGCGCCGACGCAGTCCGCGAAGCGTTGCACGAAGTGGAGCGCATGCGCACGCACGCCGTGAGTGACGAGGAGCTCTCGCTTGCCGTCAGCTATCTCGACGGTGTGTTTCCGATCCGCTTCGAAACGACGGCCGCGATTGCGAGTGGTCTCGCGAACGTCGAGATCTTAGCTACTTCGACACCTACCGCGCGCACGTCCGCGCGGTGACGGCCGAGGACGTGCTGCGCGTGGCACAGACGCATCTCGATCCGACGCGACTGCAGGTTGTGATCGTGGGTCCGGCGGACACGCTGCAGCCCGCCCTCGAGGCACTCGACATCGGGCCCGTGACCGTGCACCCTCCCACGGACGAACTGTTCGCCGATTGAACGCGTCCACGCATGTTGTCCCATGCGCGCGCGAACGCGCGACGCATGTCTGTTCCGCCCCTTCCCACTCCCCGCTGTGTCCGATTCCTCGCGTCATCCTCACGCTGCGGCGCGCCACGCCGCGCGCACCGCTGCCCATGCGGCGCAGCCCTTCGAAGTCCGCCGCTCACGCATTCAGGGACGCGGCGTGTTCGCCACGCGTCCGATTCGCAAGGGACAGCGACTCATCCGGTATGTGGGTCAGGCCCTGACGCACGAGGAGGCCGACCGTCGCTACGATGATCGCAACGGACGTCACCACACGTTTCTCTTCGTCCTCGACGAGAACACGGTGCTCGACGCGAAGCGCGGCGGCAACGACGCACGCTTCATCAACCATTCGTGTGATCCGAATATCGCTTCGAGTGGGACGACGCGTACGATCCGGACGACGTGCGCTACTATGCGTGCCGCTGTGGCAGCCCGAAGTGTCGCGGGACGATCCTGCGCGTGCCGGTGTACCTGCGACCGACCGTCAAGCAGTGGTTGCTGGGCAATGACGTGAAGAAGCCGCGCAAGCCGGTGCGCAAGCGTGCCGGCGCGAAGAAGACCGCACGGAAGGGGACGAAGAAGGCGGTCAGGAAGGTGGCGAAAAAGGCGGCGAAGAAGGTCGTGAAGCGCGCCGCGAAGAAGGGCGTGAAGAAGGGCGTGAAGAAGGCGGCCCGGAAGACATCGGCGCGTCGGAGTCGTGCGTGACCGATCGCGAGGCGTCGTCGGTCGGCCGCGTCGGATCCGTCCGGCACTACACCGGTCGCGTCATCTCGCTCGATGAGGACGAGGTCCGGTTTCCCGATGGCTCGATCGGACGGCTCGAGATGGTGCGGCACCCCGGCGCGAGCGCCGTGGTGCCGCTCCTCGGCCGCGTCGACGATGCGGATCCGGAGCTGGTGCTCATTCGGCAGTACCGATACGCTGCCGAGGGGTACCTCTACGAAATCCCGGCGGGCCGGCTCGACCCGGGAGAAACACCGGTCGCCTGCGCGCATCGGGAACTGCTCGAGGAGACCGGGTATCGGGCCGCGCGCGTCGAGCCGCTCTTCACGATGTTCACCACCCCCGGCTTCACCGACGAGAAGATCCACCTCTTCCTCGCGACCGACCTCGAAGCCGGCGCGCACCAGCGCGAAGCCGACGAGTTTCTCGAGCTCGTCCCGACACGGCTCTCTCGGGCGCTCTCGATGATCGAGCGCGGCGAGATCCAGGACGCGAAGACCGCCCTCGCCCTGCTCTACACCGCCGGATTCCGACTCGGCTGAGCGCCCCGCTCCGCGCTGTGCCGACCACCCCGTCCTCTCGGCAGCAACCCTGCCGCAGTGGCGGGGTGTCCTATTTCTCGGACGCCAAGACAGGACACCGTAGCGGACCGACACGGCGCGACCGGTTCACGTGATTTAGCGTAATGCGTTGAAAAACAACGTGTTGCGAGTGTGACACCGGTCGCGGCGCGCGCGGCACGCCTCGTGCACTATTGGGGTTCCGACTGCGGAGCCGGCGAAGGTTCCGGGTGTGTCCCCTTGGCTGGACATCCCGCCGCCGCGCCCGCCGCGCTGCCCACCCGGGTCGCGCGACACTCGAACGGGAGGACCCACCATGGCTGTTACAGCGCTTCGCTCCACCCCGATCGCGCCGGTCAGCGTGCGCGACCATCTCCGCGTGCTCGACGACGCGGGTGTGGTTGGGGCATTCCTCGGTGGGGAGGAACGGGCCTTCGAGGAGCTGGTGGACCGCTACCAGGGACGCCTGCTCAACTTCGTCTATCGCACGATCGGCGATCGGGATCGCGCCGAGGACCTCGTGCAGGAAGCGTTCATTCGCGTCTATCGTCACATCGGTCGCTTCGATCGGTCGAAGAAGTTCTCGACCTGGATCTACACCATCGCGTCCAATCTGGCGAAGAATGAACTGCGCAACCGGTCGCGCAATCCGCTGGTGCTGTTTCAGTCCATTCGCGCCAACTTCGACGACGAGGAGCGTCCGCTCGAGTTCGAGGATACCCAGTACAAGCCGGACGACCTCTTCCGGAAGCGTCATCTGCGCGAAATCGTGGAGCAGGCGGTCGGCCGGCTGCCGGTGCATCACCGCGAGGTGTTCGTGCTTCGGGAGCTCGAGGGCAAGTCGTACGAGGAGATCGCCGAGATTACCGGCGTAAACCTCGGCACCGTCAAGTCGCGCCTCAACCGGGCCCGCACGGCGTTCGCCGATCTGGTGGAGCCCATGGTGCGGTAACTGGCCTGCGCGCCAGCCGAAGGGTCCACCGGCCCGTCTGCCCCCAGGCAGGCGGGCCGGCTCGCGTTCGGCGTCCCGACTTGGCACATTTCGGGGAACGTCCCGGTCCGGCGTGGGTACGACCGGTCATCGCAACCCGCTCGTGAACCGCGACTCCCCCCGCGTGCTCGGATGATGCCCTGATGGACTGCCGTGATTTCCGTGACGCTCACCTTGCCTATCTCGACGATACGCTGCCGGGTGACGCGATGGCTGAGGCGCAACGCCATCTGCTGACATGTGATCGCTGTGCCGCGCACGATTCCATGGTGCGCCGATCGCTGGTTCTGGCACGCAATCATCTCCCCGAGATCACGCCCTCGGCCGATTTTCGCAGCCGCCTCGACGCGCGACTCGCGGCGTGCCGAGCGGAGCACGCCCCCCCGGCGTTCGATGACCTCGTGCCCACCGAAGGCACCGCACCACGCCGTGCGTTCAGGCCCGCGTGGATGGCGGTTGCGGCCGGTCTGGGCGTGGTGACCACCGCGTGGTTGCAGACCGCCGCGAATCGTGGGGACGAACCACAGCTGCCACCCGCGCTGGCCGCCGCGCCGGCCGTGCATGTGGTGCCGACGCGCCCAGTGCGAATCGAACGCATCGACGATGACTTCACCGGCGCGCCGGCGCTGTGGTCGGTCACGGGAGATGCGGTGCCTGTTACCCTCCCGCGTTCGCGTGGACTCCCCGTCCTCCAGCATGCGATGTCAACGGAACTGCGGCTGACCACGAGTACGCGCTGACTTCGGCGCCGTGGGATGGGGGCCGCACCGGCCCCGATTAGTTTCCTCGCATGTCGCGTCCCGCTCCGCGCTCCCGCCCCGCCGCATCGCGTCCAGGCAGTTCCCGCGCGCCCGCCCCACCCTCGGCCGATGGGTTCAAGACCGTCCGCGCCGCCGTCGACGCGCGCGCGTTTGCGCCCGTGTACTACTTGCACGGCGACGACGAGTACCTGAAGGATCAGGCGATCCGCGATCTGCTGGACGCAGCGCTCGAGCCGAGTTCGCGGGACTTCAACTGCGAGATTCGCGACGGGGCCGCTCTCGACGCCGAAACGCTGGGCAGTCTGCTCGCCACCCCGCCGATGCTGGCCGAGCGACGCGCGGTCGTCGTGCGTGACGTGCACGCACTCAAGAAGGCGGTGCGCACCGAGCTCGATCGCTACCTCACCCGTCCGGCGCCTGACACGCTGCTGCTGTTGATCGCGTTGGCCGGACAGACCGTTGACGCGGCGCTCGCGCAGCAGAGTCTACCGTGTGTCTTCGAACCCTTGCCGCCCGAGCGCGTGCGACGCTGGATCACGCATCACGCCACGACCGTCCTTGGTGTGAGCGTGACCGACGACGCTACGGCGCTGTTGCAGCAGTCGGTGGGGAATGATCTGCAGCAGCTGGCCGCGGAGCTCGACAAGTGTGCGAGCTACGCGCGCGGCGCGGCGGCGGCGCCACTCACCACGACCGCCGATGGCGTGGTCGTGCCGGTGCCGGAGGCCCCGATTCCCATCGTGACCGACGAGGCCGTGAGTGCGATCGTCGGTGTACGTCGCGGTGAGACGTCGATCGATCTCATCGATGCCGTGCTGCAGCGCGACACCGTCCGCGCGGTCGCGCTCGTTCCGTTCGTACTGGCGCAGCCGAAGGTGAATGCCGTGCAGTTGGTGATGATGCTCTCCACGCAGCTGCTGGCGCTCATGTGGGGGCGAGCGCACCGCGATGGTGGATGGAGCAGCGGACAACTCGAGCGCGAATACTTCACGTATCTCAAACAGTCCGGGGGCGGCATGGTGGGACGCCCATGGGGCGAAGCGAAGAGTGTCTGGGCGCGCGCGGTGGAACGGTGGCGCGCAGACGAGCTGCGCCGCGCGCTGCGATTGCTGCTCGAGGCGGACATCGCGCTCAAGGACACGCGCGTCTCGAGCGAGGAGCAGGTGTTGCTCTCGCTCGTGCTGGCGCTCGCCGCACCGGCGCGCCCCTCGCGCGGGCGGGCCGCGTGAGGCGTCTCTCGGGGGCCGCGACGGCGTCGCGGTGGCGTCGCCTCGCGTGCGTGGCGAGTGTCATGTGTGTCGTCGATGCGACCACACTCGCGGCGCAAGCGGCAACGACGGTCGATCAGGCCGTGGGTCGTGCGCGCGCATTGGTCGAAGCTGGCGATGGTCGCGCCGGTCGGCTCGTGCTCGATTCGCTCGTCCGCCAGGCGGGTGTGGCGACGCCAGCGCTGGGCGAGTTGCTGTACTGGCGTGGTCTGCTCGCCGAATCGAGCGCCGATGCCGAGCGCGATTGGCGACGGTTGCTCGTGGAAGTGCCGATGTCGCCCCGCGCCGAAGATGCGCTGCTGCGCCTTGCGCAGCTCGAACAGTTGCGGGGTCGTCCCGCCGCGTCACGTCCGTACCTCGAGCGACTTGCGCGTGATTTTTCCGAGCCGGCCAGTCAGGCGCGTGCGCACTTCTGGCTCGCCAAGGCGTACTTTGACGAGAATGATCGGCCGCGTGCGTGCGGCGCGCTCGATGTCGTGCGCCAACGCGTTCCGAGCAACGCGGTGGAGTTGCGCGCACAAGCCGAAGATCTGCGCACGCGTTGCCGCGGCGTGACCGCCGTCGCGCCGCTGATCGCCTCGACGACTGCCGCGCCGAACGACGACCAACGCGCGGCGACGCTCCGGGACGCGCAGCGACGCGATTCGCTGGTGCGCGACTCGACGACGCGCGCCGCGCAGCAGCAGGCGGCGCGTGAGCAGGCCGAGCGCGAGGCGGTGGCGCGCGCGGAACGTGAGCGCGTCGAACGTGAGCGGCTTGAACGTGAGCGACTTGAACGTGAGCGACTTGAGCGCGAGCGGCTTGCGCGTGAGGCCGCGACGTCGACCCCGCCGGTAACCGCGCCGGTCGCTGCCGCACCGGTCGTCCCGCCCGCCGATGGGGCGCGGCCGGCATCCGCGCGCTACAGCGTGCAGCTCGCGGCCGTGAATACGCGCGCCGATGCCGATCGCCTCGTGGAGCGCTTCCGCGGACGTGGGATCGACGCGCGCGTCGACGGGACCGGCGCGCCCTTCCGGGTGCGCACGGGCTACTTCGCGACGCGTGCGCTGGCGAACGTGCGCCTCGCCGAGCTCAAGGCGAAAGGATTGGACGGCTTCGTCGCGGAGTTGACGCCGTGAGTGGAGCGTCCACTCCGCTCATGCAGCAGTACCGGGAGATCAAGGCGCGACATCAGGACGCCATCCTGTTCTTCCGGATGGGCGATTTTTACGAGATGTTCCACGACGACGCCGAAACGGCGGCGCGTGTGCTCGGGCTCACGCTGACGTCGCGCAACAACGGCGGCGCCGCCGAAGTCCCGCTGGCGGGCGTTCCGGTGAAGGCGGCCGCCGATTATCTGCGCAAGCTCGTGCAGCACGGCTTCCGCGTGGCGGTGTGCGAACAGGTCGAGGATCCGAAGCTCGCCAAGGGCATCGTGCGTCGCGAAGTCATCGAGACGATCACGCCGGGGGCCGCGTTCGCCGACGATCTGCTCGACGATCACCGCGCGAACTACGTGGTCGCGGTGCATGTCGCGGCGCAGGCGCCGTCCGGGGCAACCGCCGAGACGATGCCGGTCGGCATCGCGGCCGCCGATCTGTCCACCGGGGAACTCCGCGTGTTGCGCGTCTCGGCGGCAGATGCGCCGGCGCATCTCGCGCGACTCGCGCCACGCGAGCTCGTGCTGCCGCGCGGTGCGGCGTTGTGGCCAACGGGTGGTGTGCTCGCGCGCGTGTTGCGGGCGGTCGACGGCGTGCTGCGCACCGAGCGCGAAGCGTGGGAGTTCGACGCCACGCTCGCGTCCGACGAACTCGCGCGGCAGTTCCGCGTCGCCTCGCTCGAAGGGTTCGGCCTCGGCACGCAGGATGCCGAATCGGTGGGCGCGCTCGGTGCGCTCGTGCGCTATCTGCGCGACCTGCAGCCGGGTGGACTGCCTCATCTCGCGCGCCCGATCGTGGAGCACGCGGGGGCCAGCATGCCACTCGACGAGATGACGCGCCGCAACCTCGAACTCGTCGAATCGTTGCGTGGTGGCACGGACGGTACCGTGCTGTCGGTACTCGATGACACGGCGACGCCGATGGGTGCGCGACTGTTGCGGCAGTGGTTGCTGTCGCCGCTCGTGCAACGGTCTGCCATCGAAGCGCGCCTCGATGCCGTGGAGACGCTGGTGCGCGCGCCTGTTGCGCGCGCGACGTTGCGCGACGCACTCGATGGTGTCCGTGATGTCGAACGGCTGGCGTCGAAGGCGGCGGCGGCACGCGCAACACCGCGCGAGCTGCGCGCACTCGGTGATTCGCTCGCGCGCCTGCCGAGGGTGCGCGAAACGACCGAGGCGGTGGTGCGCGAAGCGGCACGCGCGGCGCACGCGGCGGGGCTCCTCGATACGCTGCTGCACGACTGGGACGATGTCGCGTCGATCGCGGACGATGTACAGCGCGTGCTGGTGGAGCGTCCCCCGTTGCAGATCGGCGACGAACCCACGATTGCCGCTGGCGTCGACGCCGAGCTCGACGAACTGCGCACGATTCGCGACGGTGGCAAGGATGCGATCGCGACGATTCAGGCCGAGGAGCGCGCGCGCACCGGCATCCAGTCGCTCAAGGTCGGGTACAATCGCGTCTTCGGTTACTACCTCGAGATCTCGAATGCGAACCGGCATCTTGTGCCGGCCGACTACCAACGGCGACAGACGCTGACCGGTGCGGAGCGGTACATCACGCCCGCGCTCAAGGAGTACGAGGAGAAGGTGCTCGGTGCAGCCGACCGCATCGAATTGCGAGAGCGTGAACTGTTCGAAGTGTTGCGCGCGCAGGTTGGCGCCGAGATCGGACGGCTGCAGGCCATTGCCCAGCGCGTGGCGATGCTCGATGTGCTGGCGGCGCTCGCGAACGTGGCCGAGCGTTTTCAGTACGTGCGTCCCACGTTGCACGATGGCTTCGATCTGCACATCAGTGCGGGCCGCCATCCGGTGGTCGAGCGCATGATGCCTCGTGAGCAGTTCATCCCGAACGATCTCGCGCTGACGGATGCCAAGCGCATGATCATTCTCACCGGCCCGAACATGGCCGGCAAGAGCACCATCCTGCGACAGGCCGGTCTGATCCAGTTGCTCGCGCAAGTGGGAGCGTTCGTGCCGGCGCGCGAGGCTCGCCTGCCGGTGGCCGATCGCATCTTCACGCGTGTGGGTGCGAGTGACAATCTCGTGCGCGGCCAGTCGACGTTCATGGTGGAGATGAGCGAGACAAGCGCGATTCTGCACACGGCCACGGCGAAGTCGCTTGTGCTGCTCGACGAGATCGGCCGCGGCACCGCGACGTATGACGGCGTCTCGATTGCGTGGAGCGTGAGCGAACACCTGCACGAGGCGATCGGCTGCAAGACCGTGTTCGCGACGCACTACCACGAGCTGACGCAGCTGGCGGAGGAACTCTCGTCGGTCCGCAACTGCACGGTGGCCGTGCGCGAAGTGGGAGGTGCTCTTCCTGCATCGGCTCATCGAGGGCGGTGCCGATCGCTCGTACGGCATCGAGGTGGGCCGACTGGCCGGATTGCCCGCCCCTGTCATCGCGCGCGCGAAGGAAGTGCTGGCGCTGCTCGAAGGTGACGGTGCACACATGGCGGCGCGTCTCACGACCGACGCGCATCAGGCGCCGGCGGGCGCGCGGGCGCGTGGCCCGGTGGCGCGCCGCCCGACGGTCCCCACCGCACAACTCGGGTTTTTCGGCGAGGAGCCACGAGAGGTCGTGCGGGTCGAGGTGCGTCCCGATCCGGCCCTGGCCGCACTCGCGGAGGCGCTGCGTGCGATCGATCCGAACCGCCTGACGCCGATCGAGGCGTTGCAGCAGCTGGCCGCGTTGCGCGAGCAGGCGGTGCACGCCCCTCGCGGGACCGTGGTGACGGACGCGTGAGCCACGTCGCGATGACGACCACTCCGCCGCCGCGTCCCACTCGTGCGGCGCTGGCCGCGGCGGTGTCCCGGACCGTGCCCGATGTGATTGCGCACGATCTGCGGGTGCTCTTCTGCGGCATCAATCCGGGGCTCTACACCGCAGCCATCGGGCATCACTTCGGTCGACCGGGGAATCGCTTCTGGCCCGTGTTGCACGAGGCCGGCTTCACGCCGCGGCGCCTGCAGCCGTGGGAGGAGCAGGAGCTGCTTCCGTTGGGCTATGGCATCACCAATGTGGTGCCGCGAACGACGGCCACGGCGGCGGAGCTCGATGCCGACGAGATTCGCGCCGGCGGCGAGGCCCTCGCCCGCAAGGTCGCGACGTACGCACCGCGTGTCCTCGCTGTGCTCGGGATCGGCGCCTATCGTACCGCGTTCGGTGTCCCGCACGCCGCGATCGGACCACAAGCGCAGTCGATCGGTACCACACGGGTGTGGGTCCTCCCGAATCCGTCGGGCTTGAACGCCAACTATCAACGCGGCGATCTCGTCGCGCTCTTTCGTACCTTGCGCGACGCTGTCGTCGCCTGAAGCGCCCTGCGGCGCGCTCCGGAGTCTGTCATGTCGACCTTGCCAACCCCTCGCTCGTTTCGATCGCTGCGTCCTCTGGCGATCGCCGCCGTGATCGCGGCGGCGTGCGGGGGGGATGCACCCGCCGCCGAAGGGGGCGCGTCACCGCTCACGGTTCGGCCGCGGACCCCCGAATACGTGGCCGATGTCGTGCGGGCCTTCACGCATGATACGAGCGCGTTCACGCAGGGGCTCCAGTTCGTGGACGGCGTGCTGTACGAAGGAACCGGCGAAGTGGGCACGAGCTCCATTCGACGCGTGAACCTCGAGACCGGCGAGGTGCAGCAGCGTCGCGATGTGCCGGCGCCGTATTTCGGCGAAGGCATCGTCGTGTTCGGCGATGCGCTCTATCAGCTCACGTGGAAGAACGGCGTCGCGTTCGTGTACGACAAGCAGAGCTTCGCCCCGCGTCGCGAGTTCAAGTACGACGGCGAAGGGTGGGGGCTCACAAGTGACGGGACGCAGCTTTTCATGAGCGACGGATCGGCCACCATCCGGGTGCTTGATCCGCAGACGTTCGGCGTCCTGCGCACCATTGCCGTGAACGAGAACGGCTCACCAGTGCGCAACCTCAACGAACTCGAGTGGGTGAAGGGCGAGCTGTGGGCCAACGTGTGGACCACCGATCGCATCGCACGCATCGATCCGCAGAGCGGCGCCGTGGTGGGGTGGATCAACCTCACCGGTCTGCTGCCCGCGTCGCTCCGGCACGGCAACGAGGATGTCCTCAATGGCATCGCCTACGACGCAGCAACCGATCGCATCTTCGTGACGGGCAAGCGGTGGGCGCGCCTGTTCGAGATCACGCTGCGCCGCACCAACTGAGGCCGCCGTGTGCGGTGCACCGCAGGGTGCACCGCACACTGCAGCGCCTCAGTCAGCGATAGCGCACGATCGCGAGCTGCACACCCGCCGGCGGCGCGCCACCGTTGCGCGTGACACTGATCAGCGCCCGTCGCGTGGCCGGTACACTGAAGCGCATGTAGCTGCTGCCGCCACCGGCGAGCGTCACGGCGCGCACCGCGCCGGACGTCATCGGACGCGTGGTGAGCGGGTAGCTGCCGAGCTGCGTTCCGCCAATGGTGAGTGCGGGCAGGATCGACCGGAAGTTCCACGCCGGGATCGTGTACTGCGACGCGATGCCGCTCGCGAGATCATCGGCCAGCACGGCGATGGCCCAGTCGCGCAACCACGTGCTCAACGCACCAGCCGGGAGCGCGGAGGCGAGATTGTTGAGGCCCGTGCCCGGTCCGTTCACCAGACGCCGATAGAACTCGGCTTCGCTGCCGGACTGTCGACCAGCCGCGTACCGCAGGAAGTGCCACGACGCGCCGCGTGTCGAGAGCGAATCGTTGGGCGCGTACGGCGACTTCAGTTCGGGGGCGCGCAGGTAGTCCGTCCAGCGCGCAAAGTTCTGTGCGGCGTAGCCGGTGAAGAGCTCGGACCGCGCCGCGTTCGCGGCCACGATGTTGCGCGTCAGGTTGTCGCGCGAACCGAAGCCGGCCAACCGGAAGTACAGCAACTCTTCGGCCGTGTGCGAGAGCCCCTCGTCGAGCCACACCTCCTCGTTGGGCGAGGCACCCGTCGTGACGTGCAGTCGACGACCGGCGTTGATGAGATGCTGCAGCTCGTGCGCGACGGTCGTGCGATTGAGACGCGTCACGTCGGCCTTGGTGCGCGTGTTGCCGTTGACCAGTCCGTTCGGATCGGCCACGAGCAGATACATCATCTCGCGCTCATTGCTCCCCGCGCACGCGGGCAGTCCACCGCGCGACACGCGCGGGTAGAGATCGCGCGCGAAGAAGAAACCACCGATCACGAAGTTCGCCCCGCCGGGCGTGAGCTGATTGACTGCGCGTGTGTAGAAGAGCGTGATGCGTCCGGTCCCGCCGATATCGGTGGGCTGGCCGAAATACTCGACGTCGAGTGGGTAGGTCAGCGTGTCGAAGGTGGCGGCGATGGCCTCATACTCGGCATCGGTGTACCCACCGCTCGGATTGGCGGTATCCGCGACGATGATCGCGCGCTGCGAGACTGCCACCACTCGTCCCGTGCGATTGTTCGGCTGCGAACACGCCGAGAGCGTCTGCGCGTTGAGCGTGATGAGCGAGCCGACGGTGGGCGGCGCGACTTGGGCAGCCACACCGTCCGGCAGTCGTCGGCCACCGCTGAAGGTCTCGCGGGCCGCCGCGACGTGTTCGGGGAGCTCCTGTCGCTCCCGCCGCCGCAAGGCGTCGTGAAAGCCCCCGTCGCCGATCGGTTCGGGGGTCGCCGCCGCGGCAAAGCTCGCCAGCGACCACGCGTCGGTGCCGAACGCCTGATTGTCCACCACCGAGCGGGCGATGGGCGCGGCGCCGACGCCGAGCATGAGCGCGTCGAGCGTGAGCACCGTCCCGAAGCTCGGACTGGTGTTGATCGCGACGAGCCCGAACTCGGCGCCCGCCACGTCGGCGCCGAGACAGCGCTCGGCGCCATCCGCCGTGGCCGTGAGCGGTACCACCTCACCAACAGCCGGCACGATCACGGTACGCGCGCCGCAGACCGACGCGCCTGCAGCGCCGACGGTGACGGGAACGGTGTCGGCAATCGTGCCACCACTCCCACCGGACGCCGCCACGATGATGCGGGCGGTCCCCTGGCCGAGCGCGGTGACGAGCCCGTCGCTCACGGAGGCGACGGCGGGCTCGAGCGTGCTCCAGCTGAGCGCGACCTGCGAGACGACGTTGCCGAAGGCGTCGCGCGCGTTGGCCACGATGCGGGCCGTGTCCCCCACGCCGACATCGAGTCGCGACGGGAGCGCGACCACGACGCTGGCCGGTGCCGCCCGTACGGTGGCCGTGAAGGTGGCCGCCTGCACCCCCGCCACCGCCGCCGTGGCGGTCGCGGTCCCCACCTGGGATCCGAGCGTCCACTGCGCGGTCGCGACGCCCGCCGAGTTCGTCTGCACGGCCGATGGACTGACCGTGCCACTGCCGGGCGCCGCGCTGAAGGTCACGCGCACATCGCCGATCGGGCGATCATTCGTGTCGAGCACCGTGACCGAGATGGGTGTCGCGAGCGGTTGACCCACGATCCCCTGCTGTCCGTTGCCGCTGTCCACGCGCAGCGAGGCGGGCGTGGGCGGCGGGCCGCTGACGTTTTCGCCTCCGCAGGCGGTGAGCACCGCGAGCAGCACGCCGGTGAAGACGCGTCGCGAGCGAGGGATCGCGTGGCGTCCGAGAGGGGTAGGCCACGAGGCGCGAACGTCGGAACCGGTCATGAGGCGGCGAGCGAGGCCGGACGGCCCCGGGGCCGACGGCGGAGAGAAGGGCGCGACGAGAACGTCGTCGCGGAGAGTCTAACGGACCGAACGAGCGACTGCGGTGGCGCGTGATACATTGCACCCTATGAACACCGGACAAGTTCCCGGTTCCGACCCGTTGCGACCCAGCCGTGTCCGCCGCGGACGCCGTCGGCTCAGGCTGCGCGTGGGCGGTCTGGCGGTGCTGGGCACGCTCGGATGCGTCGGGGAACCGGCGCGTCAGACGGCCGAGGCGCTCATTCCCAGTGCGCTGCGCCCCGATGAACTGCCGGTGCTTGAAGATGACACGCCACCGTTCGTCTACCCGCGGTCGGCGTGGGATCAGCGCATCCAGGGCAACGTGCTGCTCCGGTTGCACGTCATGGCGGATGGACGGGTGCACGCCGACTCGACGTCGGTGGTACGCACGTCCGGAGTGCCCGTCCTCGACTCGGCCGCGCTGGCCACGGCGCAACGCCTGCGCTTCCGGCCCGCCCGTCGTGGCGGTCAACCGGTGGGGGCCAGTGTGCGGTTCCCCGTGCTGTTTCGTCATCCCGACGGCCCCCCCATGCCGGTCGACTCGCTCGGCTGACCGACCCGCGCCTCACCCCGATTCACTCCCCGCTCGGACTTCCCCATGGCCACCCTGCAGCGCCCCGACACCGACGCCCACATCCGGCATCGCAAGCCGTATGACACCGTGCTCGATACGATCGGCTGGACGCCCCTGATCCGCCTGTCGCGTGTCACGCGCGGGCTGCGCACGCCGGTGTACGGCAAGGCGGACTTCTTCAATCCCGGCGGCTCGGTGAAGGATCGGATCGGGCTGCCCATGATCGAGGCGCTCGAACGGTCGGGACATCTCAAGCCGGGTGGCACGATTGTCGAGGCCACGAGTGGCAACACGGGGGTCGGCCTCGCGCTCGCTGCGGCGATCAAGGGCTACCGCTGTGTCTTCACGATGCCCGACAAGATGTCGCAGGAAAAAGTGCGGCTGCTCAAGGCGTACGGCGCCGAGGTGATCATCACCCCTACGGCCGTTCCGCCCGACCACCCGCAGAACTATGTGCAGTGGGCCAAGCGACTCGTGCGCGAAACACCGGGCGCGGTGCTCGCGGGACAGTTCGAGAATCCGTCGAATCCCGCGGCGCACGTGGCCACGACCGGCCCCGAGTTGTGGGAGCAGACCGACGGACGCATCACGCACTTCGTGGCAGGTGCGGGAACGGGCGGGACGATCTCGGGCGTCGGGCGCTATCTCAAGCAGCAGAATCCGAACATCAAGATCGTGGCCGCTGATCCGGCCGGTTCGGTGCTCGCCGAGCTGTGGCGCACGCGTGGTGAAGGACATCCGATGGGCGCGCCGTACAAGGTCGAAGGCGTGGGTCAGGATTGCGTGCCGCAGACACTCGACATGAGTGTCATCGACGAGTTCATCACCGTGGGGGACAAGGACGCCTTCAACATGGCGCGGCGTCTCACGCGTGAAGAGGGGCTCTTCGTGGGTGGGTCGGCGGGCATGATCGCCCATGCGGCACTCACCGTCGCGCGTCGCCTCGATGATCCCGACGCGCTGGTCGTCACGTTCCTGTGCGACACGGGCGAGCGGTATCTCAGCAAGGTGTTCAATGACGAGTGGATGCAGGAGAATCAGCTGCTCGACACGCCGAGCACCGCGCTCGAGGCCGTGCTCTCGCGCAAGGGTGGCGCCACGCCGGTCGTGGTGAGCATCGGACCGGGCGCGAGTGTGCGGCAAGCGCTCGGACTCATGGCATTGCACGACGTCTCGCAGCTGCCGGTGATGGAAGGCTCGGTGTGTGTGGGCAGCATTGCGGAGTCGCAGCTCACGACGCGATCCCTCGCCGATGTGAAGGTGCTCGATCGCAGCGTGGCCGACGTGATGGAGGCGCCGTTCCCGGTCGTCGATGCGGATCAGCCGGTGGAGCAGGTCGCCAAGATGCTGTCGAAGGCCAATCGCGCCGTGCTCGTGAAGAAGCATGGCGCCGTGCAGGGCATCGTGACGCGCTTCGATGTGCTCGATTTCCTGATGGGCAAGTAGTCGCGTCCCCACGTCGCGTCGTCGAATCGACGACGCGGCGTGGAGGACGTCGTGGTTCCCCCCTCCCCTCCCCGCCGCTTTCTATGTCGCTGCTGCGAGTCGCGCGCCGCCTGCTGCCGGCGCTGTTCACGTGTGTCGGTCTCGTGTCCCTGAACGCGTGCGGCGAGACCGCCAAGCCGCCGGCGGCGACCGGCACCGCCGATCCGACCGACGTCGCGCGCTGGGAAGCCACCGCCGCACGGGTCACCATCACGCGCGACCGCTGGGGCATTCCGCACGTGCGGGGGCAGAGCGATCCGGACGCCGTCTTCGGCGCGCTCTACGCGCAGGCGGAAGACGACTTCAACCGCATCGAGGTGAACTACCTCAACGCGATGGGCCGCCTCGCCGAGGCCGAGGGGGAATCGGCCGTCTGGTCGGATCTGCGCATGAAGCTGTTCGTGCATCCCGACAGCATGCGGGCACGCTACGAGGCCAGTCCCGATTCGCTGAAGCGGTTGATGAACGCGTTCGCCGATGGGCTGAACTACTTCCTGTACACCCATCCCGAGGTGACGCCGCGGGTGCTGACGCGCTTCGAGCCGTGGATGGCGTTGACGTTCAGCGAAGGCTCGATCGGCGGTGACATCGAGAGCATCAATCTGCGGGCGTTGCGCGAGTTCTATGACGGCCGCAATCCGATGCCGGCCACCGAACCGCGTCCGGTGGCCCTCGCTGAACCCGTCGCGCGCGCGGTGGAGCCCGGCGGGTCGAACGGGTTCGCGATCGCGCCGGCGAAGAGCGCCAGTGGTCACGCGCTCTTGCTCATCAATCCACACACGTCGTTCTTCTTCCGGGCCGAGCTGCAGCTCACAAGCGACGAAGGGCTGAATGCGTACGGCGCGAGCACCTGGGGCCAGTTCTTCATCTATCAGGGCTTCAACGATCGGGCCGGCTGGATGCACACGTCGAGTGGCGCCGATGCGATCGACGAGTACGCCGAAACGGTGACGGAACGTGGGGACACGATCACCTATCGCTACGATGGTGAGGAGCGGGCCATCGTGCGTGAACGGATCGCGGTGCCGTTTCGCGACGGCGACTCGATGCACACGCGCGAGTTCACGGTGTACCGCACACATCATGGCCCGGTCGTACGCACCGACGACGACGGGCGCTGGATCACGGTCAAGCTGATGCAGGAGCCGGTCAAGGCGCTCACGCAGTCATGGTGGCGCACGAAAGCGCGCAACCTGCGCGAGTTCCGCGCCACGATGGATCTGCACACCAACTCGTCGAACAACACGATCTACGCCGATGCCGACGGCACGATCGCGTACTTTCACGCGAACTTCGTGCCGCGTCGTGCCAGCGGGCACGATTGGGAGCGGACCGTCGATGGTAGCACCTCCGCCACGGAGTGGCAGGGACTGCACACGGTCGACGAAAGCCCGCTGTTCATCAATCCGCCCACGGGCTGGTTGCAGAACACGAACAACTGGCCGTTCTCCGCCATCGGTACGGCCAGCCCCAAGCCGACGGCGTTTCCGGGGTACATGGACTACTTCGGGGAGAATCCGCGTGGCATTCACGCGGTGCGCGTCCTGCAGAATCGCTCCGCGTTCACGCTCGATACGCTCATCGCCGTCGCCTACGACAACGAGCTGACGGCGTTCGAGACGCTGTTTCCGCCGCTCTTCCGCGACTACGACGCGCTGCCGGCCAGCGATGCGCGCAAGGCGAAGCTCGCGGCACCCATTGCCGCGCTGCGCGCGTGGGATCGACGGTACGGGCTCGAGAGCGCGCCAACCTCGGTGGCCGTGTACTGGGGGGAGAACCTGTGGCGCACGGTGAATCGTGCCGCGAACGCGGCGCGCGTGAACACCTACGCCTACATGGAGCAGCGCGCGACCCGCGATGAACGATTGAACGCGTTGGTTGAGGCGGTGGACACGCTCACCGCGCACTTCGGCCGCTGGGACACGCCATGGGGCGAAATCAATCGCTTCCAGCGTCTGACGGGCGACATCGTGCAGCCATTCAACGATTCAGCACCCAGTGTACCGGTGCCGTTCGCGTCGTCGCGGTGGGGCTCGCTGGCCGCATTCGGTGCCGCGACGTTCAACGGCACGAAGCGACTGTACGGCACGCGCGGCAACAGCTTTGTGGCGGTCGTTGAGTTCGGGCCGCGCGTCCGCGCCAAGGCGGTGGTGGCGGGTGGCCAGCATGGTGATCCGAAGAACCCGCACTTTGCCGATCAGGCCGAGATGTACGCGCGCGGTGAGTTCCGCGACGTGTACTTCTGGCCGGAGGAGCTGGAGCAGGCGGTCGAGCGTCGCTATCGCCCCGGCGAGCGCTGAACCGCTCGGTCGACGCGCGCGAGGCGAGATACGTGATCGACACCGCGCCGTGACGCTCGCGTCACGGCGCGTGTGCTCATTGGGGGATGCCATGTGCGCGTGCGCGGTGTCTCGTGCTCGGACCGATCATGATGCTCGCGTCGATTGGAGCGGCGCAGCCATCGCCGTCGCCGGCATCGCCGCCGCCGGCATCGCCGCGATACATCCACGTCGCGCCAGCGGAATCACTCGCGGTGTTCGGCGCGATGACTGCAGGACCGGCGTCGGCAACGTCGTCCTCCGGCGTGGTCCTGCTTCCGGGGACGCTCGGCTCGGCCTTCGCGCTCCGACATCTGACCCGCACACTGGAAGCGACCGGTGTTCGTGTGCTGGTGCTCGATCCGTTGGGCATGGGCGCGTCCGGCCGACCACTCGCCGCCGACTACTCGCTGGAAGCGCAGGCGCGTCGTGTCGTGCAAGTGCTCGATTCGCTCGGCTGGCAACGTGTGGTGGTTGCCGGGCAAGGGACCAGCGCCACGATCGCGTTGCGCGTCGCGTCGCGTGCACCAGCGCGTGTGCTCGGCGTGGTTTCGATCGCGGGGGGACCAGTGGCAACCCAAGGGACGGATGGCGTGCGCACGGCGCTCCGTTTCGCACGGCTGCTCGATACGCCCCCCGGTCGCGCGCTGGCGCGGCGTCACTTCGCGCGTGAATTGCACGCGCGTGCAGTGCGACACGATTGGATCACTCCCGACGTCGAGCGCGCGTACGTGGGCTCGCTGCTCGTCGACCTGCCGTCGGCGTTGCGGGTGCTCCAGCGCATGCAGGGTGCGCATGAGTCGGTCCCGTTGGAGGATGCGCTGCGGCGCGTTCGCGCCCCGGTGCAGGTGTTTGTCGGTCGCGAGCGTCGGCCAGGCGCCCCGTCCGCCGAGCAGTTGGCGTTGCTGGTCCGCCTCGTGCCGCAGGCTCGCGTCGATTCGGTTGGGGGGACCGGGGTGTTGCTGCACGAGGAGACACCGGAGGTCATCACTCGCGGTATCCTCGCGCTCCTGGCGCGGGCCGTGACGGCGTCCACGCGCTGACCACCTCGCGGCTGCACGGTGTCATGGGCGGGGTGCTTGCATCCGACGGTGGCCACCTGCACTGTGGGGTGATCACACCGCACTCGAACTGCCCCCGGTGTCCCGCTCAGACTCGCCGCCCGACGACCGCGCACCCCACGAGGTGACGCGACTGCTGCACCAGATCGCCGCCGGCGTCGACGGTGCCGCCGATGCGTTGGCCCCGATCGTCTACGACGAACTGCATCAGCTCGCGAGCGCGCTCATGCGACGCGAACGCGGGGATCACACGCTGCAGCCCACCGCGCTCGTGCACGATGCCTTTCTGCGGCTCGTGGATCAGCGTGACATCACGTGGCAGAGTCGCAAGCACTTCTACGGGCTGGCAGCGCACGCCATGCGGCGATTGCTGGTTGATCACGCGCGGCGTCGCGCGGCGGACAAACGTGACGGCGGACAACGCATCACACTCGACGATGCGTCCCTCACCACCACCGGACGTCCCCTCGAACTGCTGGCGCTCGACGACGCACTGGAGCGCCTCACCGTCGCGCACGATCGCGCGGCGCGCCTCGTGGAGCTGCGCTTCTTCACCGGGCTCGAGATCGACGAAGCCGCCGATGTCCTCGGTGTCGGTCGCGCGACCGCCGTGCGCGACTGGACCTTCGCACGCGCCTTCCTGCAGCGCGCGCTCGCGGAATGAGGTGACCACGCATGGCCGACCGCGTCCTCACACCAGACCAGCACGCGCGCGTTCGCGAGATCTTCGACCGCGCGCTGTCGCTCGCTGCCGGTGCGGCGCGGGAGGCGTTCGTCACCACGACGTGCGCCGATGACCCCATCGTGCAGGCCGAGGTGATGAGCCTGCTCGAGGCCCTCGAGCAATCAGCCGAGGACTGGCAGGACGCCGTCCCCGCCGTGGTGGCTCGCGAACTCCAGCAGGTGACCGACCGCTGGGCACGACCCGCACCGACGCGCGTGGGCGCGCGCATCGGCGCGTACGAGCTCGTACGCCTCGTGGGTGAAGGCGGCATGGGCGCCGTGTTCGAGGGAGCGCGGATTGATGCGGCGTTCGAGCAGCGAGTGGCCATCAAGTTCCTGCGGCGCGTCGACGCCGGCGATCTCGCGCAGCGCCGGTTCCGCCACGAACGACAGATTCTCGCCTCATTGCAGCATCCGAACATCGCGGCGCTCTTCGACGGTGGCGTGAGCGAGGACGGGCAGCTGTACCTCGTGATGGAGTTCGTCGACGGGACACCGATCACACAGTACGCGGACGAACGACGCCTCGACCTGCGCGCGCGACTCGGTCTGCTCCGACAGGTGTGTGCGGCCGTCCAGCACGCGCATGGGAAACTCGTGGTGCATCGCGATCTCAAGCCGGGGAACATCCTGGTCACGCACGATGGCCAGGTGAAGCTGCTCGACTTCGGCATCGCGCGTTTGCTGCGCGATGATCTGCCCGAGGCGGCGGCGCCGCTCACGGCCGACGGCACCGTGCCATTCACGCCGGAATACGCCAGCCCCGAACAGGTGCGAGGGCTCCCCGTTG
>JALOPN010000276.1 GCA_025453875.1 Gemmatimonadaceae bacterium
GGGTGTCAATGTGTCGCTCAACGGGGCGCAGTACGGACTCTCGTCGGACACGCGCCCGTCGGCCGATGTGAACACGCTGCAGCTGTCGAACGCGACGGTGGGTCCGCAGGTGCGATGGACGCCGGCGCGCAGCAAGTGGCAACTCACGGCCGACGGCGGTATCACCGTCTTGCGTCGGCTGCGCTACGCGGCGGATGACGACGTGCGAACGGACCTTGCGCCGGGCAACGTGCCGTTTGTTCGTCTGGGCGTGCAGCGATTGTTCTGAGCGCACCGTTCGCGCGTCCCATACGGACGCGCGCGTCAGTAGCCGCGCAGACGCGTCTTGAGTCGGCGAAACCAGCTCTTGGGTCGCGACCGGTCCTCAACGGGCGCGCGCCACGCGCGACGATACACCGTGTCGCTGTCGTCGTGATACCACGCGCCGTAGCCCTCGTCACGCATCCATGCGTCGATTTCGGCACGGAACGGATTACGGTAGCGTTTACCGTGCGTCTCCACGCTGATCACCGCCGGTCGACTGCGCAGATGTCGCAGCACGAACCACTCGGCGCCTTCGATGTCGATGGCGAGCACGTCGATGGTGCCGTCGTCGAGGGTGTCGAAGGTAACGGCGGGGACGCAGAACGATTCGCCGCGCTCGATGCGATAGCCATCGTTGACGGTGGCCGGTGAGTGCGGCACGTTGGCGCCGAACGTGGACGCGCCGGCCCGGTGCAAGGTGAGCGTGCCCGGTGCATCGGCCACGGCGACACCGTGAATGCGCACATTGGCGCGCGCGCCCCAGCGCTCGTGCAGTGCCTGCACGGTGATCGGATCGCACTCCACGAGCGTGGTGCGCGTGCCGGCTTCGAGCCAGGCGGCCATGTTCGCGAACTCGGGGCGATAGACGCCCACTTCACACACGTGCGCGACGGGAATGGCGTCGGTGCTGACGAACTCGTGCAGGCGGGTGAGCACGGGCGGGTGGGTTGCGCGGGTCGAGCGCCGACATCGGGGCGCGGCCGAGGGGGCGGGAGGCGCCCGATCGCGCGCCATCATACCACCGACTCGCGTCGCCCGAAAGTGCGCGACGTCACCCACGGCACCGAAGCGGTGGGCCGCCGCACAAGGCAACGCCACCGCTTCGGGTGCTGAGCCGGGACCGCGTCAGCGTGTCACCATGACGGCGCCGTAGGGTCCCACGGCGAACAGTCGCGTGGGCGTCCCGTGTAGCGCTCGGAAGAGCCGGTTGCTGGCGGCGACGCGCAGTTGCTGCCATTGCGTGCCATCGAATCGCGCCACGTTGCCGTTGAAGTCGACCGC
Organism: Gemmatimonadaceae bacterium; assembly: GCA_025453875.1. Lineage (GTDB taxonomy): Bacteria > Gemmatimonadota > Gemmatimonadetes > Gemmatimonadales > Gemmatimonadaceae > JAABRT01. The sequence goes on from JALOPN010000276.1 coordinate 1,306, forward strand.
AAAGATCTCGCTGGGCCCGGTTCCCCAGAGGCCGAAGACCGCGCTCATGCCGCCGGGGAGTGTGACGGGCGTGAAGCTCGTCCCGTTGAATCGATAGAACTCTTGCCCGTTCGTGCCGACGAAGTAGTTGGTGGGGCTGCTGCCCCAGACCGACACGAGCGCGCGCGTCGCGCCCGTGGTAATCGGTGTGACCGCCCCCAGGCCGTCGAAGCGCACTGCGGTGCCCGAACTCCCCACGAGCAGCATGTCGGACGGGCCGCTGCCCCAGAGCGCGAACGCGCCCAACGGCCCGATGGTTGCGGCGGTCGTCCAGCTACTGCCATCGAACCGGAGCACGTTCTGGTTGCTGCCCACCGTGTAGATGTTCGTCGTGGACGTGCCCCAGATCGCCTGCGGGAACGTGCCGGCGGGTTTCGGAAGGGCTGACCAGGCCGTGCCGTCGTGCCGGAACGCGACGGGCTCGCTCGTAGCCGGATCGGTGCCGACCGCGAACACCGCGTTCGGGCCGGTCGCCCAGACATCGGTGAGGGTCACAAGCGATCCGACCGTTTCGCTGGTCCACGTGCCGTTGCGGTACCGCAAGACGGCACCGTCTTCTCCCACCGCCACCGCGTGATCCGCGTCGAACGCCCACACGCTGTTCAGGCCGGGCAGCGCATAGAGGATGGATGACGTCCCCTCGTTGATGCGAACCGCCGTTCCACTGCCGAAGGCAATCGTCGTCGAGCCGACGCCCGCGAGGCTGTTGATGCGAGCGGCGGTGCGCCGTCGGAGCGCAGTCCAGCTGGTGCCGTCGAAGCGGTGGAGGACACCGAAGTCGCTCGCCACGATCACGTGCGATGGCGTCGTGGCTCGCACCACGAAGGGGATGTTGTCTCCCGGAAACGACGTGTCGAGCGTCCACGCGGTTCCGTTCCAGCGGTGCAGACCCTCGGTGCTGGTCGCGTAGCCGAGCGTTGGGGAGATCATCGTGATGCTCGAGAAGATCCGATTGCTGTTCGGCGCCACGAAGATGCTCCAGAGCGCGCCGTTGTAGCGGAGGATGCTCCCGTCCGCTCCCACCGCGAACACGAGCGTGTCGCCGGCTCCTGCAACGCCTACGAGGGCGGTCGTCGTGGGTGACGTCATCGCAGCCCAGCTGGTGCCGTTGAAGCGCAGGATCGTGCCGCTCTGACCCACGGCGTACACGCTGTTCGGGCCGCTCCCCCACACGGCGCGCAGCCGGTTGCCCCCAGGGTTGGTCATCTCCGTCCACGCGGTGCCGTCAAAACGCACAATGCGCTGCCCGACACCGAACACGAGCGTCGCGCTGCTCCCCCACATGGCCTCAACACCGGACGCGCTGCCGGGGACGATGCGCCAGGTCGTGCCATCATACCGATGGAATGACGGAAACGCCGCCACCAGGATGTCCGTCTCGCTGATCGCCCATGAAGCGGACACGAAGTTCGACGGCATGTCTGCGCTGCCGGCGATTCGCACCGTGGACTCGTCCCAGGTGCTGCCCAGGGTCGGCGGTAGCACGGTGACCGTGGTGGTCGCACTCACCGTGCCCACACGCGCCGTGATGGTCGCGGTGCCCGGCGCGATGCCGGTGATGTTCCCGTTGCCGACCACGGCGATCGCTTGTGCCGAGCTGCTCCATTCCACGGTGACGCCGCTGCACGTGGTTGGCGTCAGCGTGGCGCGCACCGTCTCGGTGATGCCGGGGCGCAGCGAGAGCGTCGGGCGGTCGAGCGTGATGCCGGTGACGCACTGCGGGACCGTGACGGTGGCGGTGCCCGCCTCGCTGCTACTGCTCCACGTTGGTGTGAGACCGGTGCAGTTCGTCTGCGCGATCGCCGCGGACAACGTCGTGGTCTGCCCGATCGGCACCGACGCGGTGTTCGGCGATACTGTGACGCCCGTTACGCGACATTGCGGCGGTGGTGTCGTGTTGCTGTCCGATCCGCCACAGCCCACAAGAACCAGCACGACCGCACAGCCAAGAAGCAACCGAGGCGACACAAGACGCTCCGAGCGACGGGAGAGAGACGCCGGCGCCGCGGCCGGCACGGTGCGATGACGACGTGATGCTGTCGCCATCAGAGTATTCTGCCGACGATCCACGCTCGCCAGAGGGCACCGCGCCCCAACCCGCCGTTGCGTCCTGCGCCGCTGGGCCGTCCCTGTGACAGTACAGGTTCCCTCCCGGACGGCCGATATCTCACCAGAGGCCCCACGACGTGGTGGCGGGCCGTCCTCCCGACTGCGTCTTCACATCGCCATGCGCGCCTTTTCGCTCAGCTGGTCCGCCCGCGAGGGGTGGTCCGAATCCCCGGCACCACTCGGTGGACCCGACGTCCAACTGCTCCTCGCGTTCGGCCCCACGGCAGCACCAGGTGCGGCGTGGTTCGCCGAGGTTGCGGGCATCTGGCCGAAGGCCCGCGTGGTGTACGT
>JALOPN010000277.1 GCA_025453875.1 Gemmatimonadaceae bacterium
TCCGCCCGCGCCACGCAACGCGATGGCGAGTTCGTCGGCGCGCGGCAGCTCTTCGAGATGTCGCAGCCCGAACTGCTCGAGGAAGAGCGGCGTCGTGCCGTACAGCATGGGCCGACCGATCCCTTCGCTGCGCCCGACGATGTCGATGAGTCCACGATCGTGCAGCGACTTGATGACGGACCCGACAGCCACGCCACGGATTTCCTCGATTTCCGCGCGACCGATGGGCTGACGATACGCGATGATGGCGAGCGTCTCGAGCGAGGCCGCCGACAGGCGCTGCGGACGCGCCGAGACCTGCGCGCGCTCGATGGCCTCGGTGTACTCGGGGCGCGTGAGGATCTGCCATCCTCCGCCCTGTTCGATCAGTTCGACCCCATGCCCGTCGACATCGTAGTGCTCGCGCAGCTCTTCGAGCGCGCCGGCGATCGCCGCCGGTGTCGACTCGGGATCGAGCGTCGCGAGCGCGTCGAAGGGGATGGGGCGTGGGCTCGCGAAGAGCGCCGCCTCAAGCAGCTTCGCTAACGGCGTCACGACGCTCGATCTCCACCATGGCAAACGGGGACGGTTGGGCGACGCGCACTTCCCCGAGCTTCGCCATTTCCAGGAGGGCGAGCAGCACGGAGAGAATCTGCCACGGCTCGGCGTCACGCCCGATCAGGTCACGCCACTGCGCATGCTGCCGCAGCACGATCACGCGACGGATCGTGAGCAGCGCACCGGCGACGTCGAGTGCACGCGGCACGACCTCGTGCATCGTGGGTTCCTTGGTGACGCGCAGCACGCGATCGACCGCGGCGAGCAACTCGGGCAGCGAGAGCACGAGCGGCGCCGAGGTGGGCGCCAGTTCCACGGTGGGGACCCAGGCGCGTGCGAAGCGATTGCGACGCTCTTCGCCGCGGCGCTCGAGCAGGTCGACGACTTCGCGCATCTGCTGGTACTCGAGCAGGCGCCGCACGAGTTCGGCGCGCGGGTCTTCCCACGTCTCTTCGCCCTCGGCGCGCGGCAGCAGCATCTGCGCCTTGATGCGCAGGAGTCGCGCGGCCATTTCGAGATAGTCGGCCGCTTCGTCGAGCCCGAGCGTTCCGATGCGCGCGAGGAACTGTTCGGCGATGCGCGCGATGGGAATATCGTAGATATCGACCTGTTCATCGCGAATGAGCGAGAGGAGCAGATCGAGCGGCCCGGAGAACTGATCGAGTTCGACGACGAACGGCTGGCCGGTCGCGTCGACGGGGCGGAAGTTGGGCGCGATCACGAGAGCGGGTTGGGGAGCAGGAAAGAAAAATACACGCGCTGCGCCGCCGCGAGGACAAACTCGGCGGGGGCGACCACGAAGGACGAGACCTGCGGCACGAAATAGAGGATGGCCACCAGGACGAGCACGCCGGCGCCGGCGAGCCGGACATAGGCGTTGGCCAGCGTGGGCGGCAGCAGCCACTTGAAGACGTGCGACCCGTCGAGCGGCGGGATGGGCAGCAGGTTGAAGACGACGAGGACGAGATTGAGGAAGATGCCGATCTCGGCCATGCGCTGCAGGAGCGCGAGCGGGCGCGCGACTGCCGGGAGCAGGTCGCCCAGGAAACCGGCGATGACGATGACCGGGATGCAGGCGAGCGCGACCAGCAGGTTGGCCGTCACGCCGGCCAGCGAGACGATGATGTCGCCGCGGCGCAGGTTCCGATAGTTGCGCGGATTGACCGGGATGGGCTTGGCGCCGCCGAGGATGGGGGCGCCGGCGAGTCCGAGCATGATGGGCAGGATGACCGTCATGAAGGGATCGATGTGCTTGACCGGATTCCAGGTGAGCCGTCCGAGCGACCACGCCGTGGGATCGCCCTGACGGAGCGCGGCCCAGCCATGAGCGTACTCGTGCGCGACCATGGAGAAGAGCAGCACGGGGGCCGACAGGAGGAGCAGCTCGATCCGAGGAGTCACCGCGCGGCGATTGGAAGGGAGAGCACGACCCGTCCCGCGGACGAGTGCGCCGCGTCGGCGCGTTTGATTGCCGATACGTGCGTGCAAGCAACTGTGGAAATCTACACAATTCCACACCGCAAGTCAAAAGTGTGCGGTCGTGCCTCGCGTGGTGTTCCGGGCGGCTTGCTTGACAGCGGAATCGGGCGCGGGTAGTTTTTCTGGTCTGTCCGGCATCACGATGGTCCGCGAGGTCCGTCGGGTGATTCCGTCGAGTCGGTGGGCGCGCCAATCGCGTCGCGTCGACGGTTCGTTTTCTACCCTCGAGCTTTCTCGTTCCCCGTGCCGAATATCAAGTCCGCCAAGAAGGATCTGCGCAAGGCGCGCGCCGCGACGGTGCGCAACCGCGCCCAGCGGTCCGCCCTCCGCACCGCGCTCAAGAAGGCGAAGGGCGCCGAGGCCACGGCCGATGAGCGTACCAAGGCGGTCTCGCTGCTCGATCGCGCGGCGCGCAAGGGACTGATCCACGGCAACGCGGCGGCGCGTCAGAAGAGCGCCATCGCCCGGATCGCGTCCGCGTAACGCTTCGTTTCAAGCGCGATGCAACAAGGGCCGGCCTCCCGATGGGAGGCCGGCCCTTTGCACACGCGACAGGTGCGCGGTCAGAACGACGCCAACTCGCTCCCGCAGCGCTCGCAGTACCACTCGGTGGGCAGGTTGAGCGTGCCGCACTCGGTGCAGCGCAGCGTCTTCTGAGGCGCGCCGACGCCGGTCCCGCCCATCGCCATGCCATTCGCGTTCCCCGACGCGCCCCCGCCCTGCGGATCGATCACCGAGCGCAGGAACGCGAGTTCGTCGAACGTGTCCTGCGACGCGGCCGGGGCATCGACGGTCGGGCGCGGCTCGGCGGACGGCGCGCTGCCGCCCCAGATGCTCGGCCGCTCGAGACCGGCCGGCGTCTCGGTGCGCGCGGGCTCGGGCGGCAGCTCCTCCACCACGTCGGCATCGATCGACGCGAGCGTCTCCGTCACCGTCGCCGGACGCACGGCGTCCATGCGGTCCGTCGCCTCCGTGGCCGTCACCTCGGTGCTGGCCGACTCCGTCGTCGCGACCGCCTCTGCGCCACCCAGCCAGGCCGGCGTGGCGATGTGCGTGTCCTCC
>JALOPN010000278.1 GCA_025453875.1 Gemmatimonadaceae bacterium
ACCGCCGGCTTCGGTGATCACCGGATACAACGCGGCCGCATCCCACGGATTCACGATGTCGTCCACCATGACCTCGGCGCGTCCCGTCGCCACGAGCAGGTACCCATAGCAGTCACCCCAGGTGCGAGCGACGCCCGCTTCACGCGTCAACTGTCGCCAGCGTGCCGCGCGAGTGGGACGCTCGGGAAAACGCTCGTCGGTCACCAAGACCGTCGCCTGTGCAAGGGAACTGACGGCGCTGACGTGCGCGCGTGCGCCATTCCACCAGCACCCTTCGCCAGGCGCCGCGTTGACGAGCTCGCGCACGGGAAAATACGCGGCGCCCGCGAGCACGTGCTCGCCTTCGCACACCGCTACCAGTGCACCCCACAGCGGGACGCCCCGCACGAACGCCTTGGTACCGTCAATCGGGTCGATGATCCACTGGCGCTTGGCGTCCGGACGAATGGGCGGGAACTCCTCGCCCTGCACACCGTCCTGCGGAAAGTGCGTGCTGATCCACGCGCGCGCGGCTTCTTCGGCCGAGCGATCGGCAATGGTCACGGGTGAACCATCGCCCTTGGTTTCGACCGTTACGCCACGCCCGAACCACTGCATGGCGGTGTCGCCGGTGAGCGTGGCGACGTCGGCCACGGCTTCGAGTAACGACGAGTGACTCATGCGAACCGCGAAAAAGGGAGCACGAAGGATGTCACGCCACGAGCTCCGGCAACGCGCGCACCGGCAAGCCGGATGCCCGCATGGTGTCCTTGAGCGCCGCGACCGTGGTGAGCCCATCGTGCAAAATGCCGGCGACAAGCACGGCATCGGCGTGGCCGTCGACGACTGCCTCCACGAGGTGCTGCGCGGCGCCCGCGCCGCCGCTGGCAATGACGGGGACGTTGACTGCATCGGCGACGGCGCGCGTGAGCGCGAGATCGTACCCCGTACGCGCGCCGTCGCGATCGATGCTCGTGAGCAGAATCTCGCCGGCGCCGCGCGCAACACACTCCTGCGCCCACGCCACGGCCTCGAGCGGCGTCTCCTCACGCCCACCCTTCACCCACACCTTCCACACCCCGTCGGCGTTGCGCTTCGCGTCGATGCTGGCCACCACACACTGCGCGCCGAAGCGATGCGCCGATTCCGTGAGCACGTCGGGGCGCGAGACGGCGGCCGAGTTGAGCGACACCTTGTCGGCCCCGGCGCGCAGCGCGCGCGCCACATCGTCGGCCGTGCGCACACCGCCGCCGATGGTGAGCGGAATGAACAACTGCTCCGCCGTGCGACGCGCGACATCGAGCAACGTGGCGCGCTCCTCGGCACTCGCGGAAATGTCGAGGAAGGTGATCTCGTCCGCGCCTTCCGCTTCGTAGCGCGTGGCCAGCGCGACTGGATCGCCCACGTCGCGCAGACCAACAAACTGCACGCCCTTCACCACGCGTGCGCCCTTCACATCGAGACAGACGATGACCCGTCGCGTCAGCACCGGCTCACTCCGTGATCTCGAGACGCACCGAGCCCTTGGTGCTGAACACCCCACCCGACTCCACCAGCGCGTCGCGCAGCGCGAGCCCGAGCGCCTTGAAAGCGGCCTCCACGATGTGGTGCCGATCCTTGCCGCGAATGACGCGCACATGCAGCGTGGCCTTCGCGTTGTCGGCGAAGGAGCGCAGAAAGTGATCGTACAGCGGGCTCGGCAAGGGGCCTTCGTAGTACGGTCGGCCGCCCAGATCGAGCGCGACGTGCACCAGGGCATCGTCCATGGGGACGGTGCGATCGCCGTAGCGCGCGCACGTGGCCGGCGCGAATGCAGCGATCGCATTGCCCAGTGTGATCGCGACGTCTTCGATGAGATGATGACGCAGGTCACCGGTGGCCTTGAGCGCAACGTCCACGCCACTGTAGCGCGCAAAGGCGACGAGCATATGGTCGAGGAACGGTTCGCCGGTCTGCACGGTGGCGACACCGGTGCCCGCAGTGAGCGTGCAACGAATGCGAGTCTCGCGACTCTCGCGAATCACGGTGGTCATGCGGTGAACTCCGAAGCGGAAGAGGGCGACATCAGCTGGTGAACTCGTCGAGAATGCGACGCGGCTCGATCGCGCCGGTATAGAGGGCCATGCCGAGCACGGCTCCGCTCACGCCACGGTGGTCGAGGGCGCGCAGATCGTCGAGCGTGGTGACGCCACCACTGGCGAACACGGGCCACGGCGAGGCGTCGGCAACATCTTCCATGAGCGGCAGATCGGTCCCCTGCATCTGCCCCTCCTTGTGCACGGCGGTCACGAGGGCGCCGGCCAACGGAAACGCCGCGATCTCCTCGACGTACGACACCACATCGAGTGGCAGCGTCTTCGCCCAGCCACGCGTGACGACCTTTCGTTCACGCACATCGGCCGCCACAATAAGCTGTTGCGGAAACCGCGCGCTCATCTCCTCGAGCCACGCGATATCCTCGACCGCGCGCGTGCCCACCACCACCCACGACGCGCCCTGCTCGAGCAGCGCCTCGATGCGATCGGCGTCGCGCACGCCGCCTCCCACCTGCACGGGAACACCAGCGTCACGCACCAACTCGCGAATGATCTCGGTGTTGTGGCCACGACCCGTCGCGGCGTCGAGATCGACCACGTGCAACCGCGTGAAGCCCTGACGCACCCAGTCACGGGCCACGGCAGGCGGATCATCGAGCCGCACGGACTCCTGATCGTATTCACCACCCACGAGTTGCACACACTTGCCGTCACGCAGATCCACGGCGGGGATGACGATCATGCAGGAATCTCCGGCGAGCGCGCCGAGCGGGCGGCGGCGTCGGTGAGGAACGCGCGCACAAAGCGCACGCCAGCCGCGCTGGACTTTTCGGGGTGGAACTGCACACCCACCACATTGCCCACCCGCACGGCGGCGGGGAAGCGGTCGGTTTCGTGGGTCGTCCAGGCAATGACGTGGCGTGCACTCTCGCCGGACGGACGACAGACGAAGCTGTTGGCGTAGTACACGGTCTCGAGACCGGACGCGATGAGTAGCGGATCGCGCGGTGCGGTCGGCTCCAGCATGTTCCAGCCGATCTGCGGAATGCGAGCGGCCTGCAGGCGCGTGACACGACCGGTGAGCACGCCGAGTCCGTCGCCCGGGCCTTCGTCGCTGTGCTCGAAGAGCAACTGCATGCCGAGGCAGATGCCCAGACAGGGCAAGCCGCGCTGCAGCGCCTCGCGCATGGCAGCACGACCGGGACCCAGACGCTCGGCGGCCGGCGTGAACGCGCCCACGCCAGGCAGCACGAGCGCATCGGTCGCTCGATGCGCACGTGTGTGCCGTCGGTCTCGAGCGCCTTCACGAGCGAGTGCAGGTTGCCGGCTTCGTAGTCGAACACGGTGACGCGCAATGGCGTGCTCATGCGGACACTCCCGTGCTGGCAGCGGCGGCACGATCGGGCAACACCTCGGCCACGGCGGCGTCGAACGCGGCGAGACAGCGTTCGAGCAGTGGCCACGGCCCCACCGAGAAGCGCAACGCGTCACCAATGTGAGGCAGCGCGGGAAACGGTCGTACGGCCACGCCGCGCGCCCGCATCGCCTGCCCCACCGCAACACACTCCGGCACCGCCGCACACACGAAGTTCGCGCCCGAGGGCAGCGGGGCGAAGCCGCGTGTCCGCAGCGAGTCAGCCAACTGCTCGCGCAGCGACACCGCGAGCGCCACATGCTCCTGCACCCACGCCATGTCCTCGCGCACCGCGGTCACCGCGACGCGTTCGGCGAGCGACGTCAACTTGTATGGCCCGCGCGACTTCTCCACTTCGGTGACCAGCGCCGGCTGTCCCACGGCGTAGCCGATGCGCAATCCGGCGAGACCGAACGCCTTGCTCATGGTACGCACGACGAGCACCCGATCGAACTCGCGCACGAGTTGCACGGCGCTCACGCCGGCGAACTCGGCGTACGCTTCGTCAATGATGAGCACCCCGGTGTGCCGCATCGCCAGCGCCCGCAACGTGGCGAGCGGCGTGACGCAGCCAGTCGGATTGTTGGGCGTACACACATACAACACTTTCGGCGCCGTGGCGAGCAGCGCCTCGACGTCAAGCGTGTGGTCCGCCGTTTCGGGGACACCCGTGTACGCGAGTCCGTTCATCTGTGCGAAGATGGGGACCATCGCAAAGGTCGGGACCGACGCCGCCACGCGATCGCCAGGATCACCGAACGCCCGCATCGCGGAGTCGAGCACGTCGTCGGAACCGGCGCCGGTCACGAGCATGTCGGCGGACACTCCGAGCCACTCGGCGAGCGCCTGCTTGAGGTCAGCCGCGTAGAGCGAGGGGTAGCGTGTGATCACCGACGGTGCGATCTCACGCAGCACCCGTTCGGCGGTGGGCGGTACGCCCCAGAGATTCGTGTTGTCGGTCAGATCGAGATCCACCGGGGCACGCTTCGGATCGTACAGCGGCACATCGGCGTACACGGCGCGCGCCACGGCGAGACGAGCTGCCCGGTCGAGATCCAGCGCGCTCATGCGGTCGCCCTCCACGCACGGGCGGCCGCGGCGTGCGCGGGCAGCCCTTCCGCATCGGCGAACACGCCAACGTCATCGGCGAGCGCAGCGGCCGCGCTGGGTGTCACCCGTTGCCAGGTTGTCCACCGCACGAAGTCGAGTGTGCTGAGACCGGAGTAGCAGCGCGCGAGGCCGGCCGTGGGAAGCACGTGATTGGCGCCGGTCATGTAGTCGCCGTAGGCCACGCTCGCGCTTTCACCCACGAAGATGGTGCCCGCGTGCCGCAGCGCGGCGAGCGTCGTGTCGCGCACCGCATCACGCACGGCGAGCAGCAGATGTTCGGCGGCCCAGGCGTTCGCGAACGCCACGCCTTCCTCGAGCGAGCCGCAGGTCAGGAGTGCGCTGCGGCCGGCCAGTGCCGTGCGAGCGATCGTTGCGCGCGGCGCGGTGCGCAGGCACACCTCGAGCGCATCGTGTACCGCCGCGGCCAATGTGTCGTCGCCCACCAGCAACGCAATCACCGCGGCATCCGGATCGTGTTCGGCCTGCGCGAGCAGCTCGCGGGCGATGACCTCGGG
>JALOPN010000279.1 GCA_025453875.1 Gemmatimonadaceae bacterium
TCGCGCATGAAGATGTTGAGCGCTTCCGAGAGATCCACGTGCTCGAAGCCACCGCCGCCACCGCCACCGCGCAGGCCGGCCTCGCCGTAGCGATCGTACGCGGCGCGCTTCTGCGGGTCGCGCAGCACGTCGTACGCTTCGGTGATCGTCTTGAACTTCTCTTCGGCCTCCTTCGACCCGCCGTTGCGGTCGGGATGCCACTGCATCGCCAGCTTGCGATACGCCTTCTTGATGTCGTCGTCGGACGCATCGCGGGCCACGCCCAGCGTCGCGTAGAAGTCAGCCATGGATTGTGAAGTAAGGGCCTAGCAGAGCAGATCGGACACGAGCTGCGACGTATGGGAGACGAGCGCGACGACCTTGTGATACGGCATGCGCGTGGGACCGATCACGCCGATCACCCCCGACAGCGCGCCCGCCTGGTACTCGGCGGTCACCACCGTGAACGCACCGAGCCCGGGATCGCCGTGCTCGTTGCCGATGGTGATGCTGAGTCCCTGCGCGCCGGAGCGTGCCTGCAGCAACGCCGCCAGTTCATGCCGACGTTCCGTCAGCTCGATGAGCTGCCGCATGCGCTCACCCGTGGCGAACTCGGGCTGCTCGGCGAGCACCGACGCCTGCCCGAGCACGATGCTCTCGCTCGGCTCGGAGACGCGGGCGAACACCTGCTCGCCTTCCTGCAGGAAGATGTTGAGCAGCGCCGTCGCATTGGGCGAGCCGGGCACGTCGCGCAGGCGCGACGCGAGCGATGTGCGTACCGCCTCGAGCGTGAGCCCGGCGAGCCGTTCGTTGAGCACGATGGTGACTTCGACGAGCGCTTCGTCGGCGATGGTACCGGGCACTTCGACGAAGATCGTGCGCACGGCGCCGCCGCCGAGCGTGAGCACCATGAGCAGCCGTTCCGACGACACACGGACGAGCTCGAGCTTCTGCAGCACCGCCTTGTCGAAGCGCGGCCCGAGCGCGATGCCGAGCTCCTGCGTAAGCACACCGAGCGACTGCGCGGCGGCACGCAGGATGGCCTCGATGGCCGACCCACCCGCCGCGATCTGCGCCGCAAGCTGCGAGCGCTGTTCGGCCGACACCGATTCGAGGCGCATCAGCGAATCGACGTAGACGCGATACGCCTTGTCGGTGGGGATGCGTCCGGCCGACGTGTGCGGGTGATAGAGAAACCCCTTCTCCTCGAGGTCGCTCATTGTGTTGCGAATCGTGGCCGGCGACACGCCAAGATCGAAGCGACGCGAGAGCACTCGCGAGCCGGCCGGTTCGGCGGTCGCGACGTACGCCTGAATGACGGCCTCGAGGACCTGCCGTTCCCGCTCGGTAAGCTCCGACAATGCCATAACCTTAAGTGTACTAACGACTTCGGCGCGATGTCAACGCCGCGGCCAACGCGTCGAGACGCAACCACCCCAGCGGTGTGCAACGCCAGCGGTGCTCACCGAGCGGTTCGACCCACCCGGCAGCGTGCCATTGGTCCACCAGCGGCTGCTCCTCGCGTGCCACCACGAGCCCGTCACGCGTGCGCAGCCCGAGATACACGCCTTCGGCGATACGCGCCGCCTCATCGAGCGGATCGATACCGCCCACGGGATCTTCGCCGGCGCGCAGCGCGGCTGACCACGCGGCGAAGGCGGGGGTGTTCCACCGGCGCACCGTGCCGTCGAATCCGTGCGCCGAGGGCCCCAGCCCGAGGTACGGGACGCCGTACCAATACGCCGAGTTGTGGCGGGCGCGGTGCCCCGGCTGCGCGTAGTTGGACACCTCGTAATGCTCGAAGCCCGCGCCGGTGAGTTCGGTGTGCGCCTGCAGGAACTGCGCTTCGTAGTGCTCGTCGGGCGCTTCGGACACGTCGCCTCGTTCGGTCCAGCGACCCAGCGGCGTGCCGGCCTCGACCGTGAGGCCGTAGAGCGAGATGTGCGTGGGCTGCAGCGCCAGCGCCTGCTCCAGATCGCGTCCCCAATCGCGACCGAGCGAGGCGGGCACGGCGAAGATGAGATCGATGGAGAGTGCGTCGAGCCCCGCGTCGCGCAACGTGGCCGCGGCCCGCAGGGCCTCGGAGGCATCATGCACCCGGTGCATCCAGCGCAGCACGTCATCGTGGAACGATTGCACGCCGAGCGAGACGCGATTCACGCCGGCCGCGATCCACGCCCGCACCGCGTCGGCGCTCACGTCTTCGGGGTTGGCCTCGAGCGTGATCTCGGCGCCAGGTGCCGGTGTGCACACGGTGCGCAGTTCGTCGAGAAGACGCGACACGCCGTCGGCACCGAGGTGCGATGGTGTGCCCCCACCGAGGTAGAGCGTCTGCACGGTGCGCGGCGCTTGTGCACGAATGCGCAACTCGCGACCGATCTGCTCGGCGAACGCGCGCGCCGGCACTTCACGCCGCACCGCGATGGCGAAGTCGCAATAGCTGCAGCGCCGTGCACAGAATGGCACGTGCACGTACACGAATTCGGCGGACACGTCAGTGCGTGGTGAGGAGCGGCCGCACGTGGCCGGCCGCGTCGATCGCGACGAGGCCGTGCAGTTCGAGCGCCGACAACGCCACCGACGCGCGTCGCACATCGAGCTGAGCGCGATGCGCCAACGTGGCCACGTCGGCCGCACCGCGCTGCAGCGCGTCCCAGCAGCTTGCAGCGTCACCTTCGAGTGCAGGGGCCGCGCGCGTCGCGTCGCGCGGCGGCGCACCGAGTGCGAGCCGCAGATCGTCGAGCCCGCAGAGCACGAGCGCGCCATCACGCAGCAGCGCGTTCGAGCCGGCACATTCGGGGGCGAGCACCGAGCCCGGCACTGCGGCCACCGTCCGCCCCAGCGACGCGGCCACGTCGGCCGTGATGAGCGCACCGCTGCCGTGCCCCGCTTCGACGACAATCGTGAGCTCGGCCAGTGCGGCGATGAGCCGATTGCGTTGCGGAAACGTGCCGGCGTGGCCGCGTTCTCCGGGGAGGACTTCACTCAGCAGCAGTCCCTCGTGCGCGATGCGTTCCTGCAAGGCACGATGGCGCGGCGGATACGGCACGTCGACGCCGGTGCCGAGCACGGCGATGGTGACACCGCC
>JALOPN010000280.1 GCA_025453875.1 Gemmatimonadaceae bacterium
CGCCGAGTTCGATGCGAACGGCATGCGTCCGTTCAGCGTGACGACGGCGGGCGGCGGCACCTTCACCGTACAAGGCATCGCGGCCGCCGCGGCCGTACCCATCACCCAGTTTGCACCGTTCGCAGCCGAGTGGCCGCGCGTCGTGGACGGCACGATCGGCGATGCGGAAGGATGGCGTGCGCCGGTGCTGCGCACGACGTCACCACGGTTCGAGGTGACCACGCTCGATGCCGCCGATGTGCGGATCGTCAACAGCGAGCGCGTGTGGTGGACGTGCCCGCAATGTCCGGCCACCGGGTTCTCGTCGCCAACCATTGCCGATGCCAACGTGCTGGTGCATCGTCGCCTCGCGCGCAGCACGAGCAGCGCCCTGCAGCCCGGGCTCTTCGCGGACGATGCGCGCACGTTCTCCCACCTCGCGCGCGGCGAGTCGGAGGTCATCGGCTACGCGGTGTATCAGCCAGGGGCAGGCTCCCTGCCCTCCGTGCCGAACGGACTGGCGTGGCTCGATTGGACGACGGTGCGCTATCGTCGCATGCCGTTTTCGCTCACGCCGCGCACGTTCGACAGTGATGGGGAAGATCCGGTGGAGTTTGCGGTGAGTTTTCCGGAATCGGCCGATCCACCGGGGGCGTCATCGTTCACCTGGGCGCTGCGCACGCCCGATGGCGTCACGACGGAGACGACCCCACCATCGACGCGCACGTTCAGCCGAGTCCTGCGCAGCGACGGCGAGACGTCGCTGGTGTTCGACATCCACGATCGAACCGGTCGCCTGATCGGCATCGACACCGTGAAGGGAACCGTCAATGTCCTCAAGCCACGGTGGCGATTCACGAGCGTGACCAAACTGCGTGAAGTCGGCGACGTGAACGGCAACCCGCGCGCCTTCTGGGAGCCGAGTACGCCTGGGGCATGGCTGCAACTCGCGGCGGACTACAACAAAAACACCAGGTTCCAACGGGATCTGCTCGCGGACGTGACGCGTGGCGTGCTGTACTTCCACACGGTCGTGTTGCCAACGGAACAGGTGCGGCACTTCGGAATGCGACTGCAGCTGGGAGCGATGACGCTTCCACAGCTGCTCGGCCTACTCCCGCACATTGGCCTCGCGTCGGACCAGCCGTACCCAGCCGACTGGTACGCGCTCAGCGAAACCGGTTCCAATCGATCGGGGACCATTCAGGGGACGTTCTTCGTGTCGAATACCGTGCTGGCGGAGAAGAGCAGCGACAAGCGCACGCTGACGGGCACGTTCCGCATCGGCGAGGCGATGCACATGGCGGGCGTGCCGCCGCACTACGTGGAGTACGCGTTCACGGCAACCCGAATTCCGTGAGGGCGCTGCGTCGGTGCGGCGACGCCGCCGCACCGACTACGCGGACATCACGCGAGCGTGGCGCAGCACGTCGTCGAGCGACGCGATGAGCCGCGCGCGCAGCACCGCGGCCCGCTCGCTCAGCGCGCGCTGGCGTCGCTGATACTCCTCGCGTCCCTCCGGCGTCTCGATGCACACGGGCATCACCTCGAACGCCCGCAGGTCATACGGACCCGCCTGCATGTCGAGTTCGCGCAAGGCGAGCGCCAGCTCGAAGCACTCCACGAGCACGTCGCTGCCCACCCACGGCATGCTCGTGTACGCCCAACGGTAGAGATCCATGTTCGCGTGAATGCACCCCGGCTGCTCGAGGTCATCGCGCGTCTCCCACGCCAGTGGGAGACGGTTCAGCGGGCGAGCGGCGGGCGCGAAGAATCGAAACGCGTCGAAGTGACTGCACACGATCGGCCGGCTCTCGACGAACGCGTCGATTTCCGCCTGTTCGAGGCGCAGCGGCGCGACCGCTTCATGCCGCACGTCGTGGCCGCCGTACACCATGGCCCACTCGTGCATGCCGAAGCAGCCGAACTGCGCGGCGCGGGACTGCGTGCGGTACAACAGGGCGCGCGTCTCGTGCAATCGCGATCGCTGTGCGTCGGTCATCGCGCGCAGGTCGCGCGAGCGCACGCCCTCGTGGGCCTGGTACACCGGCGCGCGAAAACGCGCCTGCGCGGCCGCACTGTCTTCGAGCGCCTCACCCGTCGCCGGGTGCCACGTCTCGAGGCGACCCGTCGAGAAGTGATAGTAGGTGAACAGAAAATCCAGCACCGGGTGCGACGCGCCACGGGCACGCCGCTCGCGAAAGGCGCGCGTGAACGGCTCGACGCGCGCGCGATGCGCACGCTCGCGCTCCTGCCATGCGTCAGTGGTGAGCACCACCAGAGGTGCGGTCACAGGCGTCGCCGTCTCGGGCATGCTGAATGCTATGCGCCGCGCGCTCAGAACGGGGCTGGCGCTTCGACGATCACGGGGTCACCCGTCACCGGATGTCGGAATTCCAACCGCTCGGCGTGCAGCAGCAGCCGCTCGTCGTCGTCGGGCGGCGTGTGCGCGTAGAGCCGGTCGCCCACGATCGGGGCATCGAGCCCCAGGGGATGGGCGGCGTGCACCCGCAACTGATGCGAGCGTCCGGTGTGCGGCGTGAAGCGCACCAGCGTACGCGCGCCGTCGCGCCGGACTACCTGCCACTCCGTGTGCGCCGGCCGACCGTGCACCGGATCGTGAATATTGCGCGGCCGGTCGTCAAGATCGGGACGCAGCGCGAGCGTGATGTGCCCGTGATCTCCGACCACCTCGCCATCGAGCCACGCCACGTAGTGCTTCTGAATGGCTCGCAGTGCGAAGTCGCGCTGCAACGCCTTCGCGGTGGTGAGGTCCTTGGCCACGAGCAGCAGCCCCGAGGTATCCATGTCGAGCCGATGCACCACCAGAGGCCCCGAGGCCTCCGGATAGCGTGCACGCAAACGCGCCACCGCACAGTCCTGCAACGCGGCACTGCGACCCGGTACCGTGAGCAGACCGCTTGGTTTGTTCACCACCAGCAGATGCTCGTCTTCATGCACCGTGCGTGGTTCATCGGCCGCGATGGCGGCCGCGCCGAAGAGCGGTGCCGGGTCGTGCGGCAGCCCCTCGAGCATGTGCGTGAGAATGGGCAGACATTTGCCGCGACACGCCGCGTAG
>JALOPN010000281.1 GCA_025453875.1 Gemmatimonadaceae bacterium
CTGGCAGGCCGACGTCGAAGGTGCGCACCACATTCCGCTCGACCGCGCACCGGGCGAGCGCGAAAGCCACGCGCCCGCGCCCATCGAGGTGCTCACGACGAGCGAAGAATCGGAAGTCGAGAACGCGCTCACGCACGAGCAGGAAGTCGGCTTCCTCAAGGACGCGATCCTGCGGCTCAAGGAGCAGGAGCGGGTGGTGCCGTCGCTCTACTACTTCGAGGAGCTCAAGCTGCACGAGATCGCCAAGGTGCTCGAGCTCACCGAGTCGCGCGTCTCGCAGATCCGCACGAAGGCGCTGGGGCGTCTGCTCGGTATGTCGCTCGCCGTCTCGGCGGTGGGTGTGGTTGGTGGCGCGGCCTGGGCCGCCCCCGACCAGCTGCTGCCCGTGGCCAAGCTCGCCGGTGCCAGCATCGCCGCGCGCTGCACCATGCTCACCGCCGACGCCGGTCAGTGGCTGGCCTCGTTCGGCGGCGCGCAGGGTGCACTCGATCTGCTGCTCGGTGATCGTTCCCCGCGTCGGCTTGGCATGCTCCTCGCGGCGCTCTCTGGCGCAGCGTTCGGACTGGCCGCACTGCGCAGTTGGTACCTGTCCCGTCGCCGCGCAGCCACGCCAGTGCGACTGCCGCGCTCGGCGGCGAGTCCCATTCCCATGGTCCCATCGCGTCGCCGCGGCTCGCCCTCGGTCGTGCCCCAGCGCGTGCGCGCTTTCGCGGCGCACGGGTCAAGCCCACTGGAGATCGCGCGCCACACTGGCCTGCCCATGGATGCGATCGCGCTGCTGCTCTCGGTGACGGAGACGGGAACGCCGCCGCCCTCGAAGGGGAACCGCAACCGCAACTGAGTGGGGGAAGGGAGGAAGGAGAGATCAAGAGCGACAAGGCGACGCGGCGCTGTGTCTTGACAAACCTGTAGTGGGTGTTCAGCCTGTTTTGTGTGTAGTTGGATCCTAGCTACAACCCACCCGGAGGCGACATTGCAGTCCCCCCCCCGCGGTAGCGATACACACCGCGCGATTGCTGCACAGATAGTCGCCGGAGCGCTGCTCTCCGCGTGCGACCCAAGCGGCGATTCATTGACTTTCGTTGAACCGGACGTGCCCGCGTCGCGTCTTGTAGAGAGTGCGACGGAGCCCTACTGGTTCCGATCGCCGAGATCCTCCGACGACGAATGGGCGCGCGCGTCGCGAGCCGAGGCGCCGGGCTTCGCCGGAGTGTACGTGCGTGCGGACAGCACCCTCGCCGTCCTCCTGACCGAGCGGGGCGATGAGCCCGCGGTCCGTCGCTACGTGGCCAGTATGCGTTTGGCGACAAATACCCCACTCCTGAGTGCGTACGCCGGCATCACGAGTCAGCAAGTCGAACACGATTTCTACCAGCTGCGTGAGTGGTTCGATTCGTTCGGCGCCCTGATGGAGCGGGACGACATCGAAATGCTGGACATCGACGAGGCGCGAAACCGATTACTCGTCGGTACGCTCTCGGAAGCCGGAGATGAGGCGGTGAAGGACCATGCGCGCGCGATTGGCCTTCCTGAGTCGGCGTACGCGATCACGCGCGTGCAGCGATCGGCACCACGCATCACGGTTCAGGATTTCCATCAGTGGCTGGTTGGCGGGATCGAAGTCCGCTATGGACCACTGTGGAACCAGGTGTGCACGCTCGGGTTCCGGGCGCTCCGCATGGGCGTGCCGGTCATGGTCACGAACTCGCACTGCTCTCTCGATAATCGGAAACTGGACTTCGGAACGCTCACGCAGCCAACCTGGCTCCTTCCTGCCAACGAGGTCGGCTACGAGTCCCACGATCGCGGAGACTACCGGTGCGTATCGTCGCTGTGGCCGACCTGTCGCTGGAGTGATGCGTCGTACTTCACGCGCAACACGATGCGGTTGAGCGGCGCGCCCTACGGATTCATTGCCAAGACTGATTACAACGGGTACTTCGGACCTGGCGGGCTGACCGTTGACGGCTACCGTACGGTTACACAGCGCCTCTCAACGATTCTGGTCGGCACGTGGCTGGACAAGACAGGGCGCACGAGCGGAGGGACAACCGGACAGATCACGCAGACTTGCGCTTGGTTCTCATCGCAGAAGCTCTTCTGCTCCGATGTGTCAAACGTCTGGTCCGAAGGCGGCGATAGTGGCTCCCCGATGTTCCACTGGCTCGGAGACGACAGCGTGGCGCTCTATGGAGTTCTCTGGGGTGGACCTCCAGGCCAATGGACCGTGACCCACTCGAATCGACTGAGTAACATTGAGCAGGATCTCGGCTCGCTCACCAATGTTTGTGCACCGGGGTTCTCATGCTGAGATCAAGATGGAGAGGTGCGCTCGCAGCGGCAGCGCTGTCGGTGTCGTCGGTTTCCTGCGTGTCCGACTCGGGCTTCGCGGTCGAAACCCCCTTCGTCGTTGAAGGCACCGTCGATACGGTGATCGTGAAGGCTGCGCCGAGCCGCGTCCAAGTGCTGTTGCATCCGAACGAATCGTTTCGTACCGGGGCGGACGTACACGTCGTCGGTCGAGAGCTCGGAGGTCGAGACCAGTTGCTGCTTCAGGTTCTGGCCAGTGTCGCCGATGGAACGATCGCTCCAGGTGCGAGAGTGAGGTTCCGGGCGGTTGGGGAGGTCCGAACTGGTGCGCCTACGTACTACGCCACGCACCTGCTGCGATAGCGCCGGCGTTTCCCGGTACGGTGTACGGTCTCGCGCGGCGTTCTTGTTGAAGTCGCGGCCGGTCGAGACGGCAACTGAGTTGAGGAAAGGGGGGAAGAAGAGGTCAAGGTGGATAAGGCCCCCGATGTCTAGTCCTGCGATTTGTCTACACTGGGTGAAACTCACCGGTAGGGCTATGCGGCCTGAGCCCAGACGGTGAGCGGGGTTTGCATGGCGAGCCGGCCATGCGGCCGCAGCGTGTTGTAGGTGTGGATGGCGGTCCCCACGACGGTGTGGGCGACCGAAAACGCCGGGAAGACGGCGTCGAGATCGAACTCGTCCTTCAGGATGCCGTTGACGCGTTCCGCCACGGCGTTCTGGTAGCAGTGGGCCGCGTCGGTCATGCTCGGGAGCATGCGCGCGGCCGTGAGCGCGCGTTGGTACGCGTGACAGCAATACTGGGCGGATTCAATCGGTCGTCGCAACACCTCCAATCAGGAGGTGTTCATGGGACGACCCGCAGGATGGATGAAGGCATTGACCGGGAGGGAGGCAATGACAGCACACCGACCCTAGGCCAGAATCCAAACGGCAACTCCCGCCACGCACGGCATGATTTGCCGGGAACAACGCCACTGAAGACACCCGGAACAATTTGCCTGCACTCGTTCAAGTTAATACAAAACAACACCTTACGGACTCCTTAAACGGTCGGGCCCCTGTGGCCCGACCGTTGCTCTATGTAGGCGCAGACGCCGGAGGTCTCGTCGAGCAGTCGACACGCCCACCCCGGCCCAACGCACCGCTGCCATGCCCCCAGGACAATTCCGGCTCAATGGAATGACCAGCGCCGCCGCCTCGCTCGCCATGCTCGAGCGGCGGCAGGCGGTGCTCGCCAACAACCTCGCCAACGCCAGCACGCACGGCTTCAAGCAGGTCGACCTCACGCCCGGCACGCTGGCGCCCAGCGGCAACCCGCTCGACCTCGCGCTCGAAGGCGACGGGTTCTTCGTGGTGAAGACGCCGGCCGGTGAACGGCATGTGCGCGGCGGCAGCTTCCATCTCGACTCCGAGCGCCGCGTGGTGGACCACGCCGGCAACCCGCTGCTCACGGAATCGGGCGAGCTCACCCTGCCGCCCGGCGCGCTGTCGCAACTCGAAGTCAGTGCCGCAGGCGACGTGAAGCTCGCCGGCAAGGCGGTCGGCCGGCTGCGCATCGAGTCGATCGCGGCCAACGCCAATCCGCAGCACGAGGGCGGCGTCCGCTTCATCCCCGACGCCTCCCGGCAGCCGATCGCCCCCGAAGCGCGCCGCGTGGCCCAGGGCGCACTCGAGGAAAGCAACGTCAACCCGATGGACGCCATGACGTCCATGCTCGACGTGCTCCATCGCTTCGGCGCCGCCCAGAAGACCATCGCCGCACTCGACAGCGTGCGCGGCATCGCCGTGACCGACCTCGGCAAGCCCGTCTGAGTCCCCTCCACGCACCGCACCCATGGATCCCGCACTCCGCGCCGCCGCCACCGGCATGACCGCCCAGCAGACGCGCACGCAGGTCATCGCCAACAACCTCGCCAACGTCAACACGCCCGGCTTCAAGCGCAGCCGCGCACAGTTCGAGGACCTGCTCTACCAGACCGTGCAGGGCACCCAGGTGCTCGGCACCGCCGACGCGCAGACGAACCCGGCCATTCAGGTGGGCCGCGGCACGCGTCTCGCCGCCGTGCAGCGCATGCACACGCAGGGCGCGATCGACCAGACGGGTCGCGATCTCGACGTCGCCATCGAAGGCGAAGGCTTCTTCCAGGTGCAGCTCGCCACCGGCGACCTCGCCTACACGCGCGACGGCAGCTTCGGCATCTCCGATCAGGGTGTGCTCGTCACGAGCAACGGTCAGGCCGTGGTGCCCACCATCAACATCCCGAACGACGTGAGCGAGATCGGCATCTCGCCCACGGGCATCGTGAGCGTGCGACGCGGCAACGACGTCGAACCCACCGAAGTCGGTCGCCTCGAACTCGTGCGCTTCGTGAATCCGAGTGGCCTGCTGGCGCTCGGACAGAATCTCTATGCGGCGACCGCTGCGAGCGGCACGCCGAGCGTCGGCTTCCCGTCGGAAGACGGCATGGGACGCCTGCAGCAGGGCAGTCTCGAAGCCTCGAACGTCGAGATCGTGCAGGAGATGGTGGAGATGATCACCGCCATGCGCGCGTACGAGATCAACTCGAAGGCCATCAAGACGTCCGACGAGATGGGTCAGATCGCCAACAACATCGCACGGTGATCGGCATGACCGCGTCGTCCCGTCACCTGCTGTTGTTTGTCGCGACCGTCGTGGCCGGCCTCGTCGCGACGCTGCTCGCGCCGCTGCTGCCGTCACGCGAGCTCGACGCGCAGACGGTGTGGACACGCGCCGTCGCCACGCGTGC